>NZ_JBSVEM010000014.1:0-139949 GCF_056312285.1 Pseudoalteromonas sp. ABE4_541 | reverse complement strand
ATGAAAGTCTCGGTGATCTGCCGCCAGCAGCTTACCGGGCAAAGTTAGAAAACTCTAGTTTACAGGTGTCTCACTGACGGGGAAGTGGACAACACCAAATGCAAAAATCAAGTTTACAAAAAACACAAATAGCAAAAGTATTATGGAAAGTGGGTGATTCACTAAAAAATACATACTTAAATCCTTATAATTAACAATTGCTTATCACGCAAACATGTCGTCCCGTCCCCACTCTGAAACATCGAGTAGAATAACTACGGCAAAATTCGATTTTTCCTTCGAAATCAACACCAAAAGTTTGGCCATATTTTTTAAAACCATCAATACCTCTTATCGTACCGAAATTATAATCCCCTCTAAATTGTTCCCTTTCTTGAGGAATATTGTTTCCATTACAATCAAATGCTGAGCCATTTACTACTTTGAAAGTACTACCCGAGGGGTTCGCCACTACTTTTAACGTGCCTCCACTTGGAAAGTAAATCGTTTGAGGCACGGATAAAAAAGAAGTCTCAACAGTTATTGCGCCTATATTCACACTTGCGAAACTAACAAAGCTGTTCCACTTATTTATAGCTGCTTGACCTGTCGGGTAAAACTGAAGCATTTTATTAAATATAGAACTCCTAATTGACGAATTAGAAAGAAATTCATAAGGATTCATATCACTATCTTGGCAAGATTCAATTGCCGGATAGATGGATAAATTAGGCTTTACTGGAGAAACTGAGTCACTTGAAAGATCGTTGATGAAGTCTGTCAATAGCGTTGTATTCCTGCTTATGTCATCGACGAACGCCTCTCGGCTTTCAAAAAATGCATTCGCCTTACCACGTTCTTCAAGAGTAACTTCTTCTGGGAACGGAACTCCCTCAATAAAGTCCCCATTTCTCACGCCTATGATTTTATATTTAACCAGTACTTTGTTTCTTACATCTAACACATAAACCTTCTTCCCAATCCCGCTAGATCCTACTTGTGCCTGATTAATGTAGCCTCCGTTACATTCGGTGCAAACTTTAAGGTAGTTCGCAAACGTAGAGAAAGACGAAACAAGCAATAGTACGAACATTAGTGAGTTAATATGTCTCATTGTAATAATCCTTTATTAATTGAAATATAATTACCTTTGGTAAAAAACAACCGTTCAGAGTATCAATAAACGCTGATGACTACGTCAGCAGTAAAAACATAACAATATGAAACATTGAACTATCAATAAATTTACAATCACACCGCTCCCTCTTACAATATGCAGGATTGCAGAGTTACCTTACAAAAATAGCAATTTTATTTACCCCATATAATGTAGCTCTAAATCTATTTCTGCCTAAGACGCACGCTCCTTATCTGTTGCCTTAGCCGTATTGTTTTGCTGCGCTAGAATAAGCGTTTTTAACTCTCTAATCTCATTCTGTAAGCTTTCTATCGTCGGTTTATGCTGTTTGCTTTCTTTTTCTTCGCGAAGCTTGGCGTGCTCGTCTTCCATCACACTCACCACGATCCCAATCACCATATTTAAAAACGCGAATGCCGTGAAAAATATAAACGTTAAATAGAAAATCCAAGAAAATGGATACACTTCCATAGTCTCGTACTGAACGTCGGTCCAGTCTTCAAACGTCATGATCCTAAAGAGAGTTAGCATTGATATAGCAATATCTCCCCACAATTTAGGATTAATATCTTTGAAGATATAGCTACCGACAGCCGCGTAAATGTAGAAAATGATAAACATCAACAAAACCACGTAACCGAGTTGCGGCAACGCTTTTATTAGTGAATTAATCAGCACGCGTAGCTCAGGGACAACCGAGACCATCCTAAGCACCCTAAACACCCTGACTAGGCGTGCCAATAAAGCCATTTCACTGTCATTGATAGGTATTAAACTGATCACAACTACCAGCGTATCAAACACATTCCAGCCATTTTTAAAAAAGTGCTTTTTGTTATCGTCGGCTATAAATCGAATCGCAATTTCAAATAAGAAAAACAAGGTAATGAACACGTCTAAAACATGCGTAACCGATACCGCACTGCTAGACAGCGGAAAGGTTTTAGCACCTATTTCCAACGCTGAAATAATGATCACCGCGACAACAGAAAGCTCAAATACCTTGTTGTTTTTTAGCGCGTTTAGTTTAAGTCTGATATTTTCGTACATATGCACCAATGGTTAAATTGTCTAAGAGTAACTGAAAATTGGTGCGATTATATCCTAGTTTTTCGCAAACTAGAGAGAGGATTTGTTGCAAAATGTGCCAAAAATTTTGGTGCTACAACAAGCATTTCAGTAAGTAATGGCTCTAAAAACTCACTTTGCCTATTTCGTTGTTAGTGAGAGGCCCGTATATAGTGGCACTGCACTAAAATGCACGCCTCACACAGCGTGAAGCACAATGATAATATCGAGTATCCGACAAACTGATTTGCCGCTTCCTTGCTAATCCCATCGTTCACTCCTTGAACTTAGAATTTGAAATGGTTTTGAAGAATCTAAAGCTTAAACAAAACACTCAAGGTTTCATACTTGAGCAACTTGAGTGCCTGTCCATTTAGTTGTTATTACGCATAAAAAACAGAATAGATCAATTACTCTATCCAGTTTTTTAACGATTTTTTTACTGCGACTTTATTCCATTAAGGATAACTGTTGACAAATTAGAGGCTTACACGTGTACGCTGAAATATTGAAAAGCCTAAGATCTACCTCACTTTTAGGTTTAATTTTTATTTAAATCCAAAGACCCTATGGTTTTGTGTCGACAAATATCTATGTCAAAAGCAGCAAAGATGAGCATGCCTTAAAAAGCACACTTCAAAAACCAACCGTATAGAAGGGAAGAACAAGTTTTACTCTTCTTCTGAGCGAAACTTGTTGCTCTGCGCTGTCAATTGCTCTTCCAGCAATTTAATATCATCTTTAGCGGCAACATAGCTGGTTTTGCGCGGCATAAACGTAATTGTTCCACTATATTCCTGAGTTTTTACTTCGTTTTCGGCAACTTGTTCTTTGTTCCAACTCATATACCAATTCATATTGATATTTTCTTCAGTACAAGGGATGTCTGAAAGTAAATCCCCTGATGTTGAAAACTCCGCCATTACGGATTTAGCTTCATCTTTTCTAGCTAAGCTAGCAAGTGATTTTAGTGAAGCTTCAAAAGGCATCATGGCTGTATTTTGATCTTTAGTGCCTAGTACTAAATTAAATGGCGTAGTTTCCCCGCCTAAAGAATCTGCTCGTATATGCAACCATTCCCATGCACGTCCACCATCTATGCCTAAATATTTAGCCAATTGGTTCGCACTGGTTCTTCCCATTGCAGCAGATTGGCCACTTCCTCTGCCATTTCTTACCTTAAGGCCATGCTCATTCACAGCCCCACTTGTACGATCTTTGCCTACAGCTTTTACTGTGTCTAGGTATCTGGCGTATTGGTCATGCGAGAGGATATCGAGTTCACTCACCTTTTTGCCAGAGACAGTATCTTCCGGAATATCATATTTGCTAGGCTTTTCTCCAAACCCTTTACCAAAGGACGTTCCCATGTAATGATCAACTGCAACAGGCTCTTCAAAGCCCTCTCTGTAATTTACTATGCCAACTCCAATACCTGTAGAGCCGAAAACTTCGTTACCACCGGCTTTAGCGCTGCTGCTTAAATCTCCATGAGCACGGCTTTGTGCCGTTACTTTAACTGGGCTGCTGGTAACAAAGTTCGCTTTCCAGTAGTTGCTCGCGACAGTTAAACTCACTTGTAACTGCTCTTCTAAGCCTTTATAGATTTCTAAGCCAAGCCCTTCTGGATCATAAGGAGTTTGATTTATTTTTTTTATCGCATTGCCTTGCCATACATAGAACAGTCCTTGCCCATTAATTACTGTTGAGCAAGCATCTAAATAGGCCATGTCTTTATGGCCTTCTAATGCGTCATCATTATCATTATTAAAGTTATCAAAGTCCTGCTTAATATCAGTTGTAGCTAAAGCTTGTAACCCTAAATATAAATTTGCATACCTATCCACATCCTCCCTAGCTTGTTCTAAACTTCTGTTATAAAGCTTTAATTGAGCGGATGGGATCTCATAGTTTTGGTCCTTTACCGGGTAATGCTGTTTTTTAAATGCATCAATTAAGGGCGCTTTAATATCATTAATAAAAGTATTGTTATTGATAGTTTGTGGGTCACTAACTTGCAGATTCCGCCATTTATCTAGTGTTTGAATTTGCTCATCACGCTTTTCTTGCCACGTTTTAGTTCGCGGAATTTGATACTCCTCTTCACTGTCACTGGAATCATTTTGCATTGTTGTTGAGTACATACAATCACCTTATAAATCGATAAATAACTTATCAAATAAACAATAATTGCCAACAGCCATGGAACTGAGTTTCGCTTTAGCTCCACTTGTTCGTTACGTTGGACAGTTATATCTGCAGACGTACTTTAAGGTGTTATGTGAAAGTAAAACTTGGTCATTGCTCGCAATTGTTTTTCTATAAACCCGAATGAATGTAGTATCAAATTAGTCTTCATTTTTTGTCAAAGGAATAACAATGTTAATTAGAGCCACGTTTATTTTGCTTATCACGCTTGTGTGCGCACATGCTTTTGCGAAAAGTCAAGTATGTAGTGGTCAATACTTTTTGGCCACCTCGTTGTAAGTTTCCCAGTATTGCTTTCTTGAATAGTCGCTGAGCGACCATTGTTATGCTGACAGCCCGTTACCCTACTCCAAACAGTTCATATGAACTGATCCCATCTAAAAATGAGCAACCACAGCATTACACAAACGAATGCAATCACTGGGTGCGACGGCAACTTCCAACCCCCTTTTTCCAGCACTTACGTAAATTTTCTCAAACCCTTGTGCATCACTATGTAGCAAGGTATTTAAGCGCTTTTTTTGAGCAAACGGGCTAATGCCACCAATTAAATAACCTGTACTGGTTTGTGCTTTTTTGGCATCTGCTAACGTGGCTTTTTTACCTTTGCAGGCCTTTGCAAAGGCTTTTAAATCGACCTGTCTTGTTGCGGGTAACACGGCAACATTCAGCACACCATCGACTTCAACTAACAAGGTTTTAAATACTTGCTCTGCTTTTAGGTCAAGCTTTTGGGCTGCCTCATCCGCAAAATTTTGCGCATTTGGGTCGTGGTCGAACTTTAAAATCTCAAATTGGACTTTCTGTTTTTCAAGCAATTTAATGGCCGGTGTCATGAATTATTCCTTTTTCAATACTAAACCAAAATACCGTAAGTTCGACAAACGTCAACTCTCAACTACAGTTTTATATGTCACTTGAATTGAAAAGGTGTGCGGTATGGCAACAAATGCACGACCTTTCATACTCATGGTGGTTGTCGTATTGGCATTGCTAAACTTTATGCATAGCGAATACGAAGCGTGGCATGATTCGCTAACATGTAACGCAAAATGTGAACTACTCGGCTGTAAAACAGGGCAGTTATTATTGGGCCAAAATAACCAAACAATTGCCTGTACGTGTGAAAGTAAACATGATTATTTAATGCCGCTGAACTGAGTGGCAAAAACTAAAACGGCGCAAAGTATGCGCCGTTTTTATGTTCAGTAAATTAACCTTACTTGGTTAAATCATCAAAGAACTTTTTCACACCGTCAAAAAAACCTTGCGCTTTAGGGCGATTTTTACTGTTTTCTCCCCCCATGCTTTCTTCAAACTCTTTAAGCAGTTCTTTTTGACGCTCGTTCAAGTTCACAGGTGTTTCTAGTACCACCTTACAGATCAAGTCGCCAACGGCGCCACTGCGCACAGACTTTACGCCTTTTCCACGCATGCGGAACATCTTACCAGTTTGGCTCTCTGCTGGGATCTTCAAGTTTGCACGGCCATCTAAAGTCGGCACTTCAATTTCACCACCTAAGGCCGCTGTACTGAAGCTAATTGGTACTTCACAGTAAAGGTTATTGCCGTCGCGAGTGAAAATTGGATGTTCACGTACAGAGACTTGAACATATAAATCTCCAGCTGGTGCACCATGTGCGCCCGCTTCCCCTTCTCCAGATAAGCGAATGCGGTCACCTGTATCAACCCCTGCAGGGATCTTCACAGATAATGTCTTCGTCTTCTCTACACGGCCCTGACCGTGACACTTGTTACAAGGGTCTGAAATAATTGAACCTGTACCCTGACACGTTGGACAAGTTTGCTGCACTGCAAAGAAACCCTGACGCATTTGAACTTGACCCGCACCATGACAGGTTGTACACGTTTTTGGCTTAGATCCCGCTTTTGCGCCACTGCCATCACATGGGCTACAACTCACCCAAGTTGGTACTTTAATCTCAACTTCTTTACCACGAACCGCCTCTTCCAGCGTTAAGTCCATATTGTAACGAAGATCGGCACCACGCTGTTGGCGAGATTGACGACGGCCACCGCCACCAAAAATATCACCGAATACGTCACCAAAAATATCGCCAAAGTCACCTTGACCGCCGCCGAAACCACCGTGGCCACCACCATTTTGATCAAAGGCTGCATGGCCGTATTGGTCATACATCTGACGCTTTTGGCTATCAGTTAGTACTTCGTAAGCTTCTTTTACTTCTTTAAACTTAGCTTCTAAATCCGCATCGCCCGCCGTACGGTCTGGGTGAAACTTCATTGCCAAGCGTTTGTACGCTTTTTTTATGTCACGTTCGCTGGCATCTTTGCTAACGCCTAGTACTTCGTAATAATCACGTTTTGACATAGTTATCACATTACTCTAGTTAGTATGACGGGCTTCAGCCCATCAATAGGCTAAACAAACGTTAGCCAAAATTTACATACACTAAGGGCGCGTCAAGCGAAATCGCCAGCGCGCCCTTACAAGTCAACAATTACTTATTGTCGTCTTTAACTTCTTCAAACTCAGCGTCAACAACATCGTCGTCTTGCTTAGCAGAACCTTGCTGGGCACCTGCATCAGGGCCGGCTTGACCTGCCTGAGCTTTAGCTTGTGCAATTTCCATTAGCTTTTGCGATTTCTCAGCTAATGCTTGTACTTTAGCGTCGATTTCTTCTTTGCTGTCGCCTTTGATAGCCGTTTCAAGCTCGCTTAGTGCTGCTTCAATCGCTTCTTTGTCTTCAGCTGGAAGTGCTTCGCCCGCGTCTTCGATTTGCTTACGCGTACCGTGAACCATTGCGTCAGCTTGGTTACGTGAAGATACTAGCTCTTCGAACTTCTTATCTTCTTCTGCGTTTGCTTCTGCATCACGTACCATTTTCTCTACTTCGTCATCGCTTAGACCTGAAGAAGCTTGGATTGTGATCTTCTGTTCTTTACCTGTGTCTTTGTCTTTTGCAGATACGTGTAAGATACCATCCGCGTCAACATCAAAAGTTACTTCGATTTGTGGTACACCACGCTGCGCAGGGCGAATACCTTCTAGGTTAAATTGACCTAGAGATTTGTTGTCGCTTGAACGCTTACGTTCACCTTGTAGTACGTGAATTGTTACTGCAGACTGGTTATCTTCAGCTGTTGAGAATGTTTGCGACTTCTTAGTTGGGATAGTCGTGTTTTTCTCAATCAATGCAGTCATCACTTGGCCCATTGTCTCAATACCAAGAGATAAAGGACATACGTCAAGTAGTAGAACGTCTTTCACGTCACCAGCTAGTACACCACCTTGAACCGCTGCACCTACTGCAACTGCTTCATCAGGGTTTACGTCTTTACGTGGCTCTTTACCGAAGAAGTCAGCAACAGTCTTCTGTACTAATGGCATACGAGTTTGACCACCAACTAGGATGATGTCGTTTACATCACCTACTGACAAGTCAGCATCAGCAAGCGCACGCTTTAATGGCTCGATTGACTGAGTTACTAGGTCTTCTACTAAAGACTCAAGCTTCGCACGAGTTAGCTTAACGTTCATGTGCTTAGGACCCGTTGCATCAGCAGTTACATAAGGTAGGTTAACCTCTGTTTGCTGTGCTGAAGAAAGCTCAATTTTCGCTTTTTCAGCTGCTTCTTTAACACGCTGCATTGCTAGCGGGTCAGTTTTAAGGTCAATACCTTGGTCTTTTTTGAATTCTTCTACTAGGTAGTTGATAACACGGTTATCAAAGTCTTCACCACCTAAGTGAGTGTCACCGTTAGTAGCTAGTACTTCAAATGTGTGCTCGCCATCAACTTCATCGATTTCGATGATTGAAATATCAAATGTACCACCACCTAAGTCGTATACTGCAACAACGTTATCGCCTTGCTTTTTGTCCATGCCGTATGCAAGAGCAGCCGCTGTAGGCTCATTGATGATACGCTTAACTTCTAGACCCGCGATACGACCTGCATCTTTAGTTGCTTGACGTTGTGAATCGTTGAAGTATGCAGGTACTGTGATAACCGCTTCAGTTACTTCTTCACCTAAGAAGTCTTCAGCTGTTTTCTTCATCTTTTTCAGTACTTCTGCTGAAATTTGTGGTGCAGCACGTTTTTCACCACGTACTTCTACCCATGCATCGCCATTGTCTGCTTTAACAATTTGGAAAGGCATGATGCTGATATCACGTTGTACTTCTTCGTCTTCAAAGCGACGACCAATCAAACGCTTAATCGCAAATAATGTATTTTGTGGGTTTGTTACCGCTTGGCGCTTAGCTGGCTGACCTACTAGCGTTTCACCTTCTGCTGTGTATGCAATGATTGAAGGGGTTGTACGATCGCCCTCTGCGTTTTCGATAACGCGTGCTTTCTCACCATCTAGTACCGCTACACAAGAGTTAGTAGTACCTAAATCGATTCCAATAATTTTACCCATGAATCTTCTCCGACTTCAAAATTCGTTGTTCTGTTAGATGCTTTGTAAATAGGGGCAAGAAAATCGAATTCAAGCGTATTTATAAAAAAAAATTCATTTTTTTTGTTTTTATTTCAAAATGGGCTGTTTTCATCCAAAACAAGGACATTGATTGCACAAAATGAAAACACCACAAACTGGTCTGACCTCAAAGCTTGTGTTATAACTTTCAACAATAATAACGAAATAAATAAGAATCGATTATGCATTTTGAACAACTATTGGCCCAAGCTGCTGAGCTTGGTGAAGGCACAATGCAGTTTCCTGCAAACTGGTGTCAAGGAAGAACCGCATTTGGTGGACTCTCAACCGCATTGATGTATCAAGCAATCAGACAACACGTTTCTGGTGAGCGACGTATTTTATCTTTGAGTACAAATTTCGTCGCCCCGCTACTTGCCGAACAAGACTTTCAAATCAAAATTGAAATACTACGAGAAGGCAAAAATAGTAGTCAGGTTATGGCACGTATTGTACAAAACCAACAGGTGTGCGTTATCACTCAAGCATGCTTTGGGGCAAAACGCGCTTCGAACGTTCATGTCGAAGTTGCAAAAGAAATGACACTTTCACCTGTAAATGAGCAATATCAATTGCCATATCAAAAAGGCGTGATGCCAGAATTTTTTCAACATGTTGCATTATGTCCACAACAAGGCGCATTGCCTTTTTCTGGTGCTGATACATCACATCTGGGTGGTTGGATGCGTTTCAAAGAAGAACAGCAGCAAATGAACGAAGCACATATCATCGCCCTAACGGATGCTTGGCCGCCAACATTGTTACAAATGTACAAACAACCTGCGCCTGCAAGTAGTATGTCTTGGTATTTAGAATTTGTGCAAGACCCCGACCTAAAAGCGCAGGATTGGCTTGGCTTTGAAGCTGAGACACATTATTGTAAAGATGGTTACGGTATAGAAGACGGCACTATCTGGAGCAGTGATGGCAAACTTCTAGCACTGACCAGACAAACCGTCGCACTATTTGACTAAATCGTCACTTACGCCTGCGGCATACTCCATGCCATCAAGCTTCATGATGGCATGGTACTGACCATTATCAACAATTTGTTGTAAACCTGCATTAAATGCATCACGTAAACTCTCACTTTTAAAAAAGCCCGGTCTTGGCGCATGCGCAAAAATAGCGTGAACTCTAAATGGTTGTATGGGGTTGTTCTGTGCGTACTGGTTCAAGTAGTAAATAAATATACGCCGCTCTAACACGATGACATCAACCCAGCCTTTCATCAAATTAGTAATTTGTGCTTCTTGATTAACCACCTCGTCATAAGCAAGCAAATTATCAACCACTGCCTTGTAAGGCTTTTCTAAATATGCGGTTGCGTGCTGAAAAGCAACAATACTTTTTCCCTGTAAATCGTAAATAGTGTCGATGTGGAAGCTTCTGGAAGCAAGCGACACAGCCACATTTTGATAACTCAACAAGCTATCGCTCTTATAAACCTTCGGGTGTTCATGATGTGGAAAGTTTAAAGCGACGTCGACTTTACCCGACAACAACTCTTGCTCCGCCCGCAAATTAGACATATATCGCACTTCGATATTTGAAAGTCCCTGCTGATTAAACGCAGCTTTTAAAATTTCCAACTGAATTCCGCTATCATCGCTTGGGATAACGTAAGGTGGTAAAGACGCATTGGCGGCGACGATCACTTTTCTTTCGTTTGCAATAGCTTGGGTGCAAGAAGTGAGCAATATTAAAATCAGGCCTATTAAATACCTCAAAGTATCTCCTTATTCGTGCACTTACGAATACTCATAATACTCTAATAATGCTAGCTGATCCTGCATCAACCATCACTGAAATTGGGGATCATTTTTACAATTAAATTTACGTAAGTCCCTTGCCCAGTTGATCAAAAATTTGCACTCAAGGTATTATTGCCGCACACTAAATTGAATTTAAAGTTGATAAGTAATTAATGTGATCCTTGCGTGTAAACATTGTGACAGACTAATTAATGTTGGACATGTCGGACAGCAGCAAAGAGCTGTTTGCCCAGTCTGCCGCTCACACTTAATAAGTTGTAAAAGTGAACAACAGCAATGGTTGAATGCTTTTAGCATAGCGTCTCTATTATTTTTATTCTCGAGTCTATACCCAACGTTTATCTCCTTCGCCCAACGCGGATTAAATCAACAAATAAGCCTATGGGATGCTGCAATATTACTCGGTGAAAAATATAGTACGGCACTGGCTGTAGTATTCATATTTACTATTTTGCTCATGCCTCTATTAGTCTGTTGTTTAGTGTTATTAACTAACAGTACCTTGTGGGGTCAACTTAACCCCCACAACGCTCGCAGGATCGCGAAAGCACTGAGCTATATTACGCCTTTAAACTTAGCCGATATCTTTTTGGTTGCGGTATTAGTTAGCACCTTCAAACTCATGTCATATGCTGAACTCACATTAGGGTATGGCTTTTGGGCCTATGTATTGTTTGTATTTTGCTTTGTTGAATTACTGACTTTGATTGACGCCAACGAGCTTTGGCAACGCCAACAAAAACAATTTGAGCCAAAGCCACTACAGTGCGGTAAAAGCGCGTTGTCTCAATCTTTAAAGCAATGCAATGTGTGCGGCCAATTAACTGCGCATAACCATTGCCCACGTTGTTACGCTAAAACTTATTTTAGAAAACCACAAGCAAACGCACGCGCGTTCGCATGGATGCTTACTTCTCTTGTACTGATGCTACCAGCCAACCTACTGCCAATTATGAATACTATTAACTTAGGACAAAGTACGTTGGCAACGGTATTCTCTGGCATTGTCATTATGTGGCGCGATGGCTCCTACCCTATCGCTATCATTATTTTCGTTGCCAGTATTTGTATTCCACTATTCAAGGCAATGGCTTTGTTTTATCTTCTTTTTGAAGCAAAAATGTGTAATAACCCAAAACGAGCAAGTCAGTTATATCGTTGGCTTGAGTGGATGGGAAAATGGTCGATGATAGATGTATTTGTAGTTATCATATTGGTTTCTTTAGTGCAGCTCGGCTCCGTATTAACAGTAGAGCCACAGATTGGCATCGTATTTTTTGCGGTCATGGTATTGTGTCAAATGATGGCAGTACATAGCTTTGACCCTCGTATTTTATGGGATAAATTAAAAACCAATGAATGAGCATGCTTACATAGAATCAAAGCCGAAGTTTTCAGTGATTTGGTTTATACCTATCATAGCCTTGTTTGTAACGGCCTGGATGCTATATCAACACCAATTAAACCAAGGGCAAACCATTTTCGTAAAGATGACTAATGCTGATGGTATTGTCGCTGGCAAAACAGAAGTACGTGTTCGCAGTGTAAAAATAGGCACGATTCAGTCACTAAGGCTACAAATGGACCAAAATGCTGTTATCGCGAAAGTTCAAATCGACAGTATATACGCTTCTTTATTAACTGAAGATGCAAAAATTTGGATAGTGAAACCAAGAATTGATGAATCTGGTATCTCGGGAATGAATACATTACTCTCTGGCGTCTATCTTGAGTTAGAGCCCGGCAGCAGCAAAGTAAACTCCACCTTATTTACACTCCAAGATGAACCTGCTCTAATCGGCTCAGATATTCAAGGAACAAGATACAAACTTAAATCAAGCCATGCTGAGGTACTGGATGTAGGCACTAGTATCTACTTCAGAAACTTTAAGATTGGTCAAATTGAAGCGACAAGTTTTAACACCGAAAGCTTAGCCATGGAATATGGCATTTTTATCTTTTCTCCATACGATAACCTTATTTCCGATAATATGATCTTTTGGGTCTCTTCGGGTGTTGCCATTAATCTTTCAACAGAAGGGATCCAAGTTTCAACAGGCAGTTTATCTAAACTTATTAAAGGTGGCATTTCTGTAGACTATCCACCTAATCAACAAGCAAGTACCATAGCACCTGAAAATAATGCCTTCACACTGCATGAAAACTTTTCTGTTGCGTTGGAGCAGCGCTTTGACGACTTCGATTTCTATCTTATTGAATTTGAGCAATCAATCAGAGGCCTGCGACCTGGAGCCCCTGTTGAATATCGGGGTATGCGCATTGGCACAGTTGAACAAGCCCCAGCACAGTTAGAACGCGATGGCCAACCTCTCTACTTTCAACAAGGCAATACCTCTGTTCCTGTTTTGATCCGCATTGAATATGGGCGGTTATTTGAGCAAAACGACGTAGCAAAACGTTACTGGCAAGAAAATATAGAACAATGGATTAGAAATGGATTGAGGGCATCATTAAAAAGTGGCAATATGTTAACCGGTGCGGTGTATGTAGAGCTAAACTTCTACCCAGATGCGCCAACAGCAAGTGTAGTAACGTCTTCGGTATACCCAGTACTTCCAAGTGTATCAAGTGGGTTTACCGCGTTATCAGAGCAAGTCACAAAATTGTTAAATACTTTGAATGATTTGCCCATAAACCGAACGTTACTGCAACTAGACGGAACCTTAAACGAATACAGGCAACTTGCGATGGAAATGAAGCAATTAATCAGCACATTTAATCAACAAGGCACGGCCGAAAAAGTGAATGAAAATTTAGACAATATTAGTAGCACGCTCACGCAATTAACCTCGAGTTTAAAACAGTTTGAGCGAACGTTGACTCACTATCAACAAGACTCTACGATGGTTGAACAACTAACGGATACTTTAGAAGAATTAGAAAGCTTATCTAATACCCTAAAACCATTTGCCAAAGGTTTAAATGAACAGCCAAATATGTTGATATTCAACAAGCAAACGGTCAACGATCCGGAACCTAGGAAAAAATAATGCGTGCTATTATTGTCAGCTTATTACTCAGTCTTCTGTTTGGTTGCAGTCATAGCGTCAATACCCCAAATACTTACTTTAGTTTTGCCGCGGTGCAAGACCTTGGCACTAGTTTAAGTAAGAACTCGCATAGCACCGTTTTAAAAGTTCATGCAGTAAAACTCTCGGGGATTGCCGATCAGCAGGCAATTGTACAAATATTGCCAAACCATGAGATCTCTGTTGCTCAGCACCATTTTTGGGCTGAGCACCCTAGCAATATGCTGAGTAAAACTTTACAAAACACGTTAGCCAAACAAATGCCGAACTGGCAAGTGATGAGCAGTAGCGTTCCAACTGACGATGCAAATACGATTTACCTCATGATTGAAGTAAACGAATTTGCCGGCCATTACGAGGCTGGCTCATTGCTTAATGGCAATTGGTATCTTTACAAAAAAAGTAAAACCGCTAATCAGTTGCTGGCCCACCGCACATTTAGCTTAAACGAAGAGTTGAGCCAAGATGGTTTTGCTAGCCTAGTACAAGCGTTGGAACGCTCATGGCTCAAAGTAGCAAGTCAGATCACCGAACAACTCGAAGTTATTTCGAATAATAACTAGAACCAATTTAAAGCAAAGAAAATCTGATGGATAGCACTGCACCCGCGTTCAGCTATTGCCTTACCGACATGCAGGCAAGGCAATAATTTCGTGATTTAGTTGTTCTAAATGAGCAGTTATTTAACAGCTGGCGTCAGGGTTAATTTCTCAAGCAATTGGGTGTTGCTGTTATTGGTATTTGTCGTAACTATAAGCTAATGGCATAGAGGTTTGATGTTGAGTCAGTTTGTTCAAGCTGAATCATTTTTTCAAATTTAAACCCACATTTTATGAGTAACTTAATGCTGGTTTCATTGTGCGGTGATGTAATAGCCAGAACACGATTAAGCATCAGCTCACTTTTTGCGAAATCGAGCAATGCAGTTGCCGCTTCCGACGCATAACCTTTTCCAGTGTATTCATCTAAAAAAGCATAGCCGAGATCTGGTTCATCAAAAATTGGCCTCTGATAAAATCCAGCGACCCCAACTGTTGTACCATCTCTTAAAGTTACAATAAAAGGCGCCTTTAGGCCTTCTTGATAGGGCGTAAAAAAGGCACCTAGAATGTATTTGTGTGCGTCAGCTAAGCTGTAAACTTGTTTATCAGCAATGTTATTAATAAAGCTTGCTTGATTGAGTAATTTCAATATAAACGCGTCATCCGTAAGCGTTGCTTTGCGAATAAATAGGCGTTCTGTCGTTATTATTATCATTGTTATTCCATATAAAAAGGCCAGCAACTATTGAGTATACTGGCCAATTTTTACTTATTGCAACGAGATATGCTTATACAAGTCCTCAATTGAAGCCAACTTCGTTTGCTTCGGTAGTTGAGCAAATGGCTTGTCTTGGAATTTTTTACCTCGTAATTGAATATTGAGACGAGGCGCATCAGCATTCATCATGGTTTGTTGATAGTAGTCTTGTACATCAGCAAGTGTGATCTGCTCTACCGCCATGATTAATTTGCTCTTTGAATCGTATTGGTAGTTCTCTCTGTACCAGTCTGAAAGCAGCGGATAAACTTCATCGGCCAAATTCT
The DNA here is from genome assembly GCF_056312285.1 of Pseudoalteromonas sp. ABE4_541. Taxonomy (NCBI): domain Bacteria; kingdom Pseudomonadati; phylum Pseudomonadota; class Gammaproteobacteria; order Alteromonadales; family Pseudoalteromonadaceae; genus Pseudoalteromonas; species Pseudoalteromonas sp. ABE4_541. The sequence goes on along the minus strand of NZ_JBSVEM010000014.1, from coordinate 124,676 downwards.
TTGGCACTTCATTTAAAGAGATAAGCAAAGCATTCTTGAGTTGCTCAAATGTTTTGTTATCTAACTGACTGAGCTCTTTTGCATATTCTTCTTTATATTGGTCGAAGCGCATTTGCATTGACGCGACATCTTTCACGGGGGTTTGAATGTAAAACCCAATGGCAGAATAGTTATCGATACTTTGTGCTGTTGCACCAACCGCATACCCTAGCTGCTCTTCAGTACGCAGCGTATCAAAAATATGCGTACTCAAATGACTCACCAATACTTTGGCGGCAGCTTTTTGTTTATAACCTTGTTCTGGATGCACCACCATGTCGATTAAACCAACATCTGCAACATCACTATCCTGCTGCCAAACAAATGTTTCTTTGAGTTTTGGCTGCCAATAAGGTGTCTTAGCATACTCAGTCACCGTTCGTTTGCTTGGTAATGATTTTTTGACTACCTTAGCGACATTGCTCAAATCGGCTTTATCGTAGTTACCATAGCCAAATATACGCACCTGATTATTTGCCAATAGTTGAGATTGAATGCCGTTAAACTGCGCAAGCGTTAATTGCTGTGCAGCGTCGAGTAACGCAGACATATCAAAGCTACCAGCCCGAATTAACCTTTGATACTGACCAAATACTTGGTTTATTGGAAACTGTTTCGCTTCGTTTTTAAGTTGGCGACGATACCTATCTATAGCTTGTACAAACTCTTCTTGCGTCACATCAACTCTTAGCCCTGACATCGCTTGGGACAATAGTTGTGATTGTTTATCAGTAAAACCAGAAATAGTTAAGCTCAAGCCATTGCTTGGCGCAAGTGAAAGCGACATGCCAGCGACAGAAGCCTCAGTCAGTAACTTACTCTGTTTTATTGCGAATAAATCTGTCCATACAGCCAAAGCCACATCAGTCTGAATGTTACTTAAGGGCTCAGGAGAATTGATATAAATATTCAAGCTACCTTTAGGCTGATGCGCAAAAAGCGCACTTGATTTATGCCAAACTGCAACCCCCTCTTCTTGAAGTACCTTTTGTACTCCCTCTTTACTTTGTTCAGCTGTTGTCTTTAGCTCAAAGTGCTCAGGAAGCAGTCGATTTACGCTCGGAAGCTGTAATGCTAACTGACTTGGTGTTTTCCAACTGTCAATTTCACTTTTCGAAATGTCATCAACCTTGTATTTTCCATCATAAAAATGAAGTTGCGCGTCAGAGGGCTCTTCTTTGCTTATGTACCATACTCTTAGTCGCTCTGCATTTAACTGTTCTAACACTGAACTCACTTGAGTCGGATCAAACTTTGCGTAGTGGAAACCTGCATTAATCGCGTGGTTTACAGGGAACTTTTGCATGCTATCAGCGAGATTGCTGACATACCTAAATTCATCGCCTTTTTCTAAGAATTGAAATTGATTATTGAGTGAAGTGCGGATCTCATCGAAGTATTTACTATCGACGCCTTGTCGTTTGATAAGGTCAATATACTGCATGACTGTCGCAACAATCAGTTCACGGTTTTCCATTCCCTTATCGGTCAAATCAATATCAACGCTTAATGCGCCATAATTCCCGTATATATCAGGGCTTGAAGAAGCGGTTAATTGTGAGATCAAGCCTGCCTGTTTCAGCACTTGTGCTGGGCTGCCAGCCATTTCGTTGCTCAGTAAGTAAGTGACAAAATAGTTTGGCTTAACAGCAAACTGGTCGCGATTATTTTCAATTGTAAAGTCTAGCTTTAATTGCTTTACATCTTCATTTGGTACGTAGTGGATGCGCTTTTTACCAATTTTGCCAAAGTCTAACTGTGTCGTTACTTTGGGCTGTTCAATTTGTTTATTTTCAATACTTGCAAAATGCTTGTTGGCTTTCTTGGCCATTTCAACTAGAGGCTCGTTTGACAGCATTACAACTTTCATGATGTTCGCTGAATAATAGCGATTGTAGAAGTCGACAGTTTCCTGATGCAATTTGCTGCCTTCTTTATCCCCTAACGTTTCTAAATTCCCAGGCAAGAAACGATTTGCAGGGTGATCGCCCATTAAGTTTCGAGCTAATTTAAACTGGCCAAAAAAATCAAGTTCGCGGCGCATCGACCATTCTGCATTCACTGCGTTCTTTTCTTTATCTGTATACTCAGGATACAACTTTGGCGCTTTGAAAAAGTCTGAAAAACGGTCCAATGCTTCATCATAAGCGTTGTTATTCACTTTGAACATGTAGTTGGTAATATCAAGCCAAGTGTAGGCATTATGTGATCCACCATTTTGCGTCATAAAGTCTGAATATCCCTTGGTATCAGGAAAACGCTCAGTACCCAAAAACAGCATATGTTCGAGGTAATGCGCCATACCTTGTTGCGTCATGGGATCGTGTAACAAGCCAACGCCCACGCTTAAAGCGGCGGCTGACTTTTCAACGCTGGGATCAGACACCAAAATAACATCAATGCCATTTTCTAATGTCAGCGTTTGGTATTGGCGGTTATCATTTGGGCTGATAACTAATTTATCACTTAACAATGCTGAAGGTGCATTCTGTACAACTGTGTTAGACGTTGTCGTACAACCTGTCATCACCGAAAGGCTCAAAATACTCAGTGCAAAAAGCTTTTTCATGACTATATCCATTTGTTATTTTGCTTTACTGATAGTAATCATCTTTAGTAAGTTAGTGATTTGCAACTAATATACAGACATCATTGTAACAGTGTGTAAATCAAGGACTACATAACATGATTAGCTCTCCCAACAACATTGTAATTATCTCTATGTTTTTTCAGTCATTTTTAACATTCACGATTTTAATAATTATGGCTCGAAGACGCTTAAATGCCGCTCGCCTTGGTGAATTAAAACTTCAAGACTTTAGAACCATGCAATTGAATTCTGCCTCTGAAGCTGTACAAGTAGCCAGTCGCAACTTTGAAAACCAATTTGAAATGCCCGTATTATTTTTTGTGGTGGCCCTACTAGCTTTACAACAAAATGTCGTTTCTTGGACATTCGCAATTATCTCCATAGCCTATGTTCTATCAAGAATTGTACATAGCTTTGTGCACGTCACTTCAAATCACGTACGCACCCGCTTTAGAGTTTTCACATTAAGTTGTGCTATTTTGCTGGCACTGTGGCTTTCGTTTCTAGCAACATTTATATAACGCTATCGAATTAAAAGATACTCATTGGTAACATATCGTTCTTTAAATTACTGTGTGTTTTGTTAGCATTAGGCACAATGAAAATAAGAGGCGATAATAATGAATAACGAAACGCCAATTTGCGATTTTGGTCTTCATGCAGGTGAACCTTATACGCGTTTGCCTGTTAGTTTTTTAAATTGGATGGTTGAAATCGAGCATGAAAAGTCTTCGTTCGCCCGTGAAGAACTTACTCGCAGAGAAAACGCGGTGTTTTCATCTTTAGAAAGTAATAAAAATACTACCTACTAGTCATGTTTATTTAGAATAATTAGTTTAAAATAGGCCCTCCATAAGAATTACCTTTATTAGGGTCTATATGCGTATTATTTTATCGGTACTGTTTTGTGCCATTTTGGCATCATGTCAACTAGTACCTAGCAAAACTACACATTATTTAACCGTTCTACACACCAATGATAATCATGGCCGTTTTTGGCACAATGAGCGCGGTGAATATGGCATGGCCGCGCGTAAAACACTGATAGACCAATTACGTGCAGAGGCGGCGCAAAAAGGCCACTCGGTTCTATTATTATCTGGCGGAGACATCAACACAGGTATTCCTGAGTCCGATCTGCAATTTGCAGAGCCGGATTTTAAGGGCATGAGCCTGCTCGGTTATGATGCAATGGCCATCGGTAATCATGAGTTTGATAACCCATTAGATGTACTTGAAAAGCAACAGCAATGGGCAAATTTCCCTTTGCTCTCAGCCAATATCAAGCACTCAACTACCAATGATTACGCCTATCAACCTTACACCATTATAAAACGTGATGGTTTATCAATAGCAATCATCGGTTTAACAACAACTGATACAGCAAAAATTGCAAACCCTGAATATATTGGCGATCTTGTTTTTGAAGACCCTAGCAAAGTAGTGGAACCTTTGGTTAAGTCTCTTCGCACTCAACAACATGTTGACGTAGTCATCGCTGTGACGCACATGGGTCACTATCATGATGCCAAGTTTGGCATTAACGCGCCAGGTGATGTCACACTAGCACGCACTATTGCGCCAAATACACTCGATCTCATTGTTGGCGGTCACTCACAAGAACCAGTGTGCGTTGAACCTAACGGTAAAGAGGACTTGAGCTTTGCACCAGGTAAGACATGTATCCCAGATCAGCAAAATGGTGTTTGGATCATGCAAGCTCATGAATGGGGCAAATATGTTGGTAAAGCCGAATTTAAAATTGAAAATGGTAAAAAGACTTTGTTGAGCTATGAATTAGTTCCAGTCAATTTGAAAAACCAAGCGGGAGAATATGTGTCCCAATACATTCAACCAGATCCTGAAATGAAAGCATTTTTAAAGCCATATCAAGCTATTGGTGAAAAGCAACTGATGCATAGTGTGGGTTTTGTTGACGGCTTTTTAGATGGCAACCGCAACACTGTAAGATTCAAACAAAGTAACCTGGCAAAGCTAATCATCAAGGCGCAAATGGCCGCTGTAGATGCTGATTTTGGTTTGATCAGTGGTGGTGGTATTCGCCACAGCATAAACGCAGGTAAAGTGAGCTATAAAGACATTTTGAAGGTGCACCCATTCAAAAACCGTATTACCTATATACAATGGAAAGGCGCTGATTTATATGAATATCTGCAAACTGTGACGAGTTACCCGCCCGATTCTGGCGCTTACTTGCAGTACTATGGACTGTCATTTGAGACCGTGCACGGTAAACTCGCCAATGTGAAAATCAATGGCCAAGCTCTGGATATGAAGGCGTCATATCGTATGAGTATCAATAGCTATAACGCTGCAGGTGGTGATGGCTATCCCAACATTACACAGTTCAGTGGCTTTAAATCAACGAGTAAAACAGACGCTCAAGTCTTAAAAGACTATTTGCAAACACATTCGCCAATTAAAGTTGGCTTATTATAAGAGCGATAAGGAAGCCTTCTGGCTTCCTTTTCCTATTTTCCTATTTTCCTATTACGGTAATATCCGCTGGCGATATATCGGCTAAGCCATAACTGTGTAACTTAGAGCGCGAACCTTCACCGTACGCTTTAGGTGGATAATATTTAGTTTTCAATTCAGGAAATTTAACAAACACTTCATCGAGTGCAGCTCGCACCTCGCTCAAAGTTTTCTCTAGGCTATTTGAGAAGTTTGGCTTTTTGCGAATGGTATGCCCAAGCGTAATTAACCTATCAAAATATCTATCTGCAATATTGATCAGTTCATCCGGAACCTCTTTATTTGGGTTAAGGATCACTTCAGGGTTTGCGTGACAAAACTCTGCCAGAGCTAGGTAAAAGCACAATGGCTTGTTCGCAAGTTGTACTTTTTCGTCTCGATTTACACTTAAACTTAAACACTTGTCATGCAGGTCAATGACCAAATTTGGTGAACTTTCCTTCACAGAGAGAGTGTGTGTTTGTTGCTCTTGCCCCTTCGAACCGCGACGCAGCTTTAAGAAACAAGCACAAGTCAGTACGCTCAACAGCAACGATATAGCATAAGCTGCCCAAGAATGGCCATGATTAACTGTGTACTTCAGTGCTACATTTCGATGTGCCGACTTCAAATAAAAGTAACTATTTTCGTCGCTAAGTTCTCGATCGATACTCTGAATATCTTGAAGGACTACACGAGATTGGGATGATCTAAGCTGTGCATTTAGTTTTTGTACATACAATTCTGTTCTTTGCTTGTCTCCCCCATAATTAAACAAAGGATCCGCAATGGGCAACATTTCCAAGTCTAAAGCAACGCGTGTTGCAACCCGATTGACATCAAGCATACTATCCCTTTGAATCTTTAGAGTCTGTGATAGCGCGCACAAGAATACAAAACTAAGCGAGAACAAAACAAATGCCACAGCATCTTTAGCCTTAACCTTCATGTTGCCCTCCTTTTAACAACCCAAAAGGCTGAACACCACATTGCCAAAAGAGCTTCAGTCCGTTGAAATAATTTGACTGAACAGCATTTACAACCTCACTAACGCGATTTTGAAGTGCGCAAGCAAGGTCAGTGTTGTTGTCATCCATCTTGATATACCACTGGCTACCTTTTACATCCGAAGCAATAGATGTTATGTAGTTCTTAGAAAAGCGCTGCTCATCATCCTCTTGCCAGTATGAGGCTATCAAGTCAACACGACCTTCAGCCAGCATATCACGTAATGCACTGTGGGAGCTTGCATATACTATGTCTAGAGCAGACAGATCCAAATCCAATTGCTTAAAAACTTGTTTAGGAAAAATATGACCAGACCGGCTGGTGGGATAATCGATTAAACCGATTTTCTTATCGAGAAAATAAGCCTTGTCTATTTTAGGCTTTTCTCTGCTGGAAATAAAAAATGCAGTGTAGCTTGGGTACGCGATAAGCGGCATATAGTTTTGCGTTGACTCCGCCATCATGGCGGCCATAACATTATCTTTACTTAGTATAAGATCAGCGATCCCTTTAGCTAAGAACTCAATTTGCTCAGCCAAACTGCCCCCCCAATATACCTCAACTCTGCCAAACTGCTTGCCAACTACATCATCATCACAAAGCGACTTTTTTAGCCTCTGAGCCAAACTTTTTATAGGCACATGTGCTCTAAATACTGTTAGATTAGTGCTTGACGCAATATCACAGCTGTAAGAATACGTATTGACTGGTTGAAGTTTGCTTAACTTACTGTTAACGAAATATTGGGAAACAAACCAAACAACAACTAGGCTGAGTAAAAGCACCACAACAAACGCGCACTTTTTGTTCAAAATATAATAGTCAGACAAAATCAAACTCTACTAAAGCATCATTCGCCGACATTACAGCAACTTTCTTTACTTATTGCAATAAGTAATATTACCCATAAAACATAAGTTATTGATAACTAGACTTTATTAACAAGAAATTATGAATACCATTGACTCCTTTTGTTTTCTTGAAAAACACGGACAATTGACCTTATTGAAATAGCGGTTCGCAACCGTGTTTGATACTCAGAGTAATGAAAATCATGTTAATGAAAAAACTGTCTAGACTCGTGATTGCAGTAGCAGCAATTACTTCAGCCCAAGCACTTGCATGGGGTCAAAATGGCCATAGAATTGTTGGGGAGTTAGCAGAACAAAACCTAACACCAACCACGGTAGAAGCAATTAAGCCGTTACTCGACGGTCAGTCTCTGGCACAAATTTCTACATGGGCTGATGAGATGCGTTCAGACAGTAGCAAGTTTTGGCGTAAAAAGTCGTCAAAGTGGCACTACATTAATGTTACTGATCCTGAGAATATGCACAATCACGTGCATCACGACCTTTCTTCAAAAGAACAAGTAAAAAATATTCTCGATGGTATCTATTATGGTATCAACACGCTTAAATCAGACAAAACATCCCTTGATGAAAAACGTTTTGCATTACGCTTTCTCGTTCACCTTGTTGGTGATGGACACCAACCATTCCATGTCGGCAGAGCAGCAGATAGAGGCGGCAACCTGATCGATGTATCGTTCTTCGGCGACAAAGCAAACTTGCATAGCACATGGGATACTTTACTTATCGAAAACGAAAACCTTTCTTATACCGAATTTACAAATTTCATAAAAACGTCAAATAAAGTTATCATTGAAGAATACTTAGACAGTGAACCTTCAGATTGGTTGCTTGAATCTCATTATATTTCTAAAAAAGTCTATGACTTAAATGAAACTGACATAAGTTATGGGTACATTTACAAATACATGCCAACGGTTAGAACCCGTTTGCAACAAGGTGGGATCCGCTTAGCGGGCCTACTGAACCAAATTTTTGATAAGAACGCGCAGCCGCTAAAAGAGGCACTTAAGACTTCAAGAGCTGCAACTTCAAAATAAAACCTAGTAAGACTAAATATACGGGAAACAACATAATGAAAACTCTTTTGCGCAAAACCACACTGTCGCTTGCTATTGCAGCAAGTATTGGTGCAAGCAGCGCTGCATTTGCTAATGACACAGCATCGAGTATGAAAGGTGAGGTAGTTGGCCCACTGGGTAATCCAGCGGCAGGCACAAAAATTACTATCATCCATACACCGTCTGGTTCTGTTAAAACAGCAGTAGTAAATGAAAGCGGTACTTTCTCAGCAAAAGGCCTTCGCGTTGGTGGTCCTTATCAAATTATCGTTGATTCTGATAAATTTGAAGACACCATGGTAGAAGATGTTTACCTTTCGTTAGGTAAAACTTATCCATTATCAGTTCAATTAAAGTCACAACAAAACATCGAACAGATCGTTGTCACTGGTCGTCCAATGACAATGCAATCTGGTGGTACAGGTCCTGCAACGCATTTTTCTCTCGCAGATCTTCAAGACAAACCTGCCATCAACCGTGATATCAAAGATATCGTACGTACCGACCCTCGTATTTACGTAGACGAAAGTAACTCTGGCGCGATTCAATGTGCCGGTGGTAACCCACGCTTCAACAGCTTGACTGTTGACGGCATGCGTATGAACGATAACTTCGGTCTAAACAGTAACGGTTACCCAACTGAGCGTATCCCATTCTCGTTCGATTCAATTGACCAAGTAGCTGTAGAACTTGCACCTTTTGACGTGCAGTACGGTGGTTTCACTTCATGTAACATCAACGCAGTTACAAAGTCTGGTACTAACGAATTGACAGGCGGCGTGTTCTTCGATTACACCAACGATTCACTTGCTGGTGATAAAATTGATGGTCAAACTCAGCCAACGGGTGATTACAACGAAAAACGTTACGGTTATAACTTTGGCTTGCCACTAATCGAAGATACCCTATTCCTTTTCACTAGCTATGAAAAGTTAGAAGGTTCGCAAATCTTCGAATACACGCCGTATGCTAACGGTAAGATCAGCAAAGCTGACATCGATCAAATTATCGCTATCACTAAAGAACAGTATGATTATGATGCAGGTTCTATGGTGCCAAGTATGCCAGTTGAAGACGAGAAAATCCTTGTTAAATTAGACTGGAACATAAACGACGACCACCGTGCAAGCTTTGTATATAACTATAACGATGGCTTCTCACTTTCTCAGTCGGATTCAAGTTCAGATCGTTTATCTTTGTCGAATCACTTTTATGAGCGTGGCGCTGAGTTACAGTCTTTCGTGACATCTCTTTATTCAGACTGGAGCGATGTATTCTCAACTGAAGTACGTATTGGCTATTCAGAGCTTGATAACCGTCAAATCTCTTTAGATAGAGCATCTGGTTTTGGTGAGTTCCAAGTAGATGTTAATGATGTAACTGTGTACCTAGGTCCAGATGACTCTCGTCAAGCAAACAAACTGAAGTACGACAACTTATCATTAAAACTTGCGGGTACTTACTATCTAGATGACCACGAGCTTTATTTTGGCTATGAACGTGAAGAGTTAGACGTATTTAACATGTTCGTTCAGCACAACGAAGGCGAACATCGCTTTAAGAGCATCGAAGACTTAAAGAACGGTATTGCTCGTGTATACTACGGTAACGCAGCTTCTCACAACCCTGCTGACGCAGCCGGTGAGTTTAAGTACGCGTTAAACACGCTTTACTTCCAAGATAAATTTGACCTGATTGACTACGATATTTCAATCACAGCGGGTCTTCGTTACGATTGGTACACAAGTGATGACGTACCGACCGGCAACGCGAAATTTAAAGAGCGCTTTGGTTTCTCAAATCAACAAAACCTAGATGGTGTTGATTTACTTCAGCCGCGTTTAGGCATCAACTGGGTATATAACGACCAGTTAGAGTTCCGCGGCGGTATTGGTCTGTACTCTGGTGGTAACCCGAACGTTTGGATCTCTAACAGTTACTCAAACGACGGTATTCGTAACGTCCAGAAAAACCAGAAAAACATGCAGTTGTTAGGTGATGATGCAGTTGCGTTTGTTGATGGTGGCAAGCCAGGTTATGCAATCCCACAAGAATTGTTCGACAAAGTTGCAGCGGGTGGCGCGGATAACAGCACGAACGTAACCGACCCTGATTTTGAAATTCCATCAGAATGGAAGTTCTCATTAGGTGCCACTTACGTAACAGAATCTGATTACGTATTCACAGTTGATTACTTATACACAGATAAGCAAGATTCTGCGCTTGTTAAAAACTTAACACTGTCGAATATGAAGCAGCTTGAAGACGGCACTATCGTGACTGAAACTGCACCAGACGGTCGCCCTATCTACAATGATGACCTTCATAAGTTCAATTCAGACTTAATGCTGACAAACGTTAAGGGCAAAGACGGTTACAGCCACGTGTTGTCATTTGGTATGAATAAGTCATTCGAAAATGGTATCGACTTAGCGCTTTCTTACGCTTACTCAGTTGCTAAAGATGTGCACCCAATGGATAGCTCGGTTGCTTTCTCTAACTTCCACAGAATTGCAACGGCTGATCCACAAGACCCTGGTGTAGCAACGTCTGATTACGAAGTACCGCACCGTGCAACAATGTCACTGTCTTACAAAACGCAATTGTTCGACGGCTTAGATACTAAGTTCAGCCTATTCGGTCAAGCGAGTGTAACAAACCCATATTCTTATACATTTGCGAAAACAGGTATGTTCGGTTTTGCTGACGAAAACCGTGACTTACTTTATGTACCAACAGCTGATGATGCACTCGTAACTTATGGCGCAGACTTTGATAAAGCTGCTTTTGATAAATGGGTTGAGCAAGAAGGCTTATCTCGTGGTCAAATCCAAGACCGTAACTCTCAAGAAGGTGAATGGTGGGTTACGTTCGACCTGAAGGTAGAACAAGAGTTCGCTGGTTTTGCTGAAGGTCATAAAGGTTCTGCATTCTTCGTTATCAAAAACGTAGGCAACCTACTTAATGATGATTGGGGTACGTTGAACAAGGGTAACTCAATGCAAAACGCGGTTACTGCTTCAATTGAAAACGGAAAATACGTATTTGAGAAGTTTAACAACCCATCAGGTACTGACTTTGAAATCAAACCATCGCTGTATGAAATCCGCCTTGGTGTGAAGTATAACTTCTAAGATATTTTCTTTATCGATGTAACTTCATAAAAATACAATCAAACACGGCTAACTTCGAAAGGAGTTAGCCGTGTTTTAACGTGAAGAACCACGATAAAGCTTATTTAACAGGCTCAGTTCATGGACACTGAACTTGTCATTTTTAACTTTAAACAACCTAAACACACGGGAAACAACACAATGAAAAACGTTCGCTTAACTAAAGTGGCCGGCGCTTTAGCATTAGCTCTTGGTGTATCTGTAAGTGCATTCGCTGCTGATACGTCATCTGCTATGCGTGGTAAAATCACCACTCCAACTGGAGATGCTGCTGCAAACGTTAAAGTTACTGTTATTCACGAGCCAACAGGCACAATCAGCACGTTCACAACTAACGAATCTGGTGCGTTCATCGCAAAAGGTCTTCGCGTTGGCGGTCCATACCGCGTAGTGCTTGATTCAGACAAGTTTTCAGACGCTCAGCTTGACAATATCTTCCTTGAGCTAGGTGATACACACCGTATCGTTAACCAACTTGAGCCGCTACAAAAAGTAGAGAAGATTGAAGTAACGGGTTATAAAATCGTACAGCAAGCTGGCGGTTCAAACAGCGTATTTGGTGCTGACACCATCGCTAACGTACCAAGCTTCAACAACGATATTAAAGACGTGGCGCGTTTAAACCCATTGGCAAGCATTAATGGTAATGGCGAATTAACAATTGCTGGCGCAAACCCTAGAACAAATGGTTTGACGGTTGACGGCATCGGTCAAAACGATGACTTCGGTCTAAACTTTGGTGGTTACCCTACTTCACAGCCACCAGTTGCTCTAGACGCTGTTGAGCAGATCTCAGTAGATGCATCACCTTTCTCTGCTAAAAAAGGTAACTTTGGCGGTGGTACTATCAATGCTGTTACTAAATCTGGCTCTAATGAGTACACATTCACAGGTTTCTATGAAACAAGTACGCCTAGCCTAGCTGGTAAAGTAGATAACATTTCTGAAGTAAAATACAAAGAAGATGTATTCAACGATGCTGGTGACCGTATCCACCGTGCTGGTGACAATGTTCTTGATGCAGACGGCCACAAGACATTTGAAACTTCGAGCACTGACCCAATCGTTACTGAAAAGCGCTTTGGTTTTAGTACTGGTGGCGCAATCATTGAAGACGAGCTTTTTTACTTCGTAAACTATAACTCTTGGAAACAAGAGATGGACATGGATTACGGTTTTGACGGCTCAGGTACTGCGCACGAATTCGACGTAACTGAAAGCGACTATAACCGTTTTATCTCTACATTGAATAACACTTACGGCCTGCAAGACAGCTTTGGTGGCAATCCAGAAGATACAAGTGACAGCCTACTTCTAAAGCTTAGCTGGAACATCAACGACCTTCACCGTGCAGACTTCACTTACCAGTGGCAAGATGAAGAAGAAACAAGAGGTTTCGCGACGGGTGGCTCTACAGTTAAGATGGCTTCTCAACGTTATCAGTACACGACTAAGTTCAACAACTTTGCGGCAAAACTTTATTCTGATTGGTCAGATGACTTCTCTTCAGAAATCGGTTTAGCATACAAAAATGTTACTAATGACAGTATTTCGAACAATGACTTAGGCTCTATCAAAGTATACCGTGACGGCGGTCGTGGCGATGCCTTTGAGTTTGGACGTGACATTAACCGCCATGAAAACGAATCAGAAACGGAAACACTTGCACTGACGTTCGACGCAACTTACCTGTTAGGTGATCACGAAATTAACTTTGGTGCTCAGCTTGATAATATGCGTCTTTACAACCTATATGCGAGAAACTCTCGCGGCTCTTGGGAATTCTTCAGCATCGAAGAGTTTGCTCAGAAAAAGCTACAACAAGACCGCAATGATAACTACGAGTTCTCTTACTCAAATGCTTACACGGGTAATGCGCAAGACTTAGCCTATGATGCAACACGTACTCAATTAGCGCTTTATGTTGAAGATAAGTTTTACCCTACCGATGACTTAGAAATGACCGCTGGTCTTCGATATGAGCGTTTATCATCTGATGATAAACCAGCGCTAAACACGGCATTCCAAAACACATATGGTTTTACTAACCAAGAAAACTTGGATGGTGCTGATATTCTATTACCACGCATTAGCTTCAAGTACTACGCTACTGAATCGTTAACAATCAACGGTGGTATCGGTCGTTTCCAAGGTGGTATTCCAAACGTTTGGTATAACAACCCATTCCAGAGCGACGGTATTACAAATGTTGCTGCGTCTCAAAACGCGATTAATGATTACTTCGCAGGCGTTGAACAGGTTGATTTCACTCGTGTGCCTGAGCAAATTAATGGCTCTCTTGAAAAAGGTGCTGGTAGCACAGCTTATACCGACCCTAACTTTAAATTACCTTCAAGCATCCGCGCTCAAATCGCCTTTGATTATGAATTTGATTCGGAGTTGTTAGGCGATGGCTTTAAGTGGAGTGCAGAACTTGCGTACCACAAAAAAGAGAACGAAGCGGTATGGCACAATACTTCAATCACACCAAAGCTTGATGAAAATGGTAACATCGTTCGTTCAGCGACTGGTCGTATCATTTATGACAACAAGTACTCTGGTGATTTGAAAGATAACTACGACATCATGATGACCAATGCTGACGATAGCGCACGTTCAATTATCTTCTCAACAGCATTAGCTAAAGAGTGGGATAATGGCCTATACGTTTCAGCAAGTTATACGCACCAGGATGTTGAAGATGTAGCACCAGGTAGTGCATCAAACGCAGATGGTAACTACAAACACGCTACGACACACAGCCGTAACGTAGATCTAGTGGGTCGCGGCCACTACGAAGTTGAGCATAGCTTTAAGATTAACCTACGTTACAACGTAGAGTTCTTCGAAGGTTATGCGTCTAAGTTCAACGTATTCTTCGAGCGTCGTTCTGGTCGTCCGTTTAGCTATACTATGGGCTCTTACAACGATTATGACTTCGGTGATACTCGTGACTTCGCAGGTACTTCTGCTTACTTAGCCTATATCCCAACGGGTGCTGATGACGCAAAAGTTAACTGGGATGAGTCTCAACTGTCTTGGGCAGAGCTTGAAACATTACTTAACCGCGCTGGTATTTCAGAGCGTGGCCAATTACTTGGCCGTAACACAGGTACTCAGCCTTGGGTTACAACGATGGATGTGAGCTTTAAACAAGAGATCCCTGGCTTCTATGAAGGTCACAAAGGTGAGCTTTACTTCATGGTTGAAAACTTCGCGAATTTGTTAAACAGCGATTGGGGCATCGAGAAGAAGATCTCTTATGCTGACCAAAAACTGTATGACTTTGGTGGCTTAGATGACCAAGGTCGCTTGATTATCGACCAACGTTATAAAGGTTCTGACGTGCGTAACTACTCTACAATCGTTAAGAGCTCGTCTGCATGGCAAGCGAAGATCGGTGTTCGTTACACTTTCTAATCTCACTTTGATTAGCGCATAAATTCAAAAGGCCAACATTCGTTGGCCTTTTCTTTTAATAAAAACGTTTATTTTTTTCTTCCAAAAGCACTATCGACTCTGACGTTTCAGTGCAGTAACATTCCCTTTTAAAGAAACAAAACAAGGAATGAGTTTTTGTTCAACCTTTCAAATAGACACATCTCGTCATTATTCAACGTAAAAAATATTGTGATCGGCATGTTTGTGTTGATCAGCTTGCCAGTTTTCAGTTTACTACGTGGAGACTTCGCAGAGCCAATCACACTTTCGTCTTTGCTTTTTACAATACTAATGGAGTGCAATACTAAATTTGCGCCTTACCTGATTGCTTTTATGTATATCCGTTACTCAGATTTTGAATCATCAAAGCGTTACTTTTATCTGTATTTTTTAACGACCAATTTAATCATCTTTTTTATCTACTTCAGTATCATGATTTACGACCCTTTCGCAGAGGCACCTTCAGCCCTTTCTGGGGTGGTTTTATTTACGCCATATGTGCTGCTTATCCCTATTCCTGGCCTTATCATTTCCGGGGCTGCTTACATTTATATGAGGTTACAGAAAAATTAAACGAGGGGGATTTAGAAGGCCAATAGACAATTGGCCTTAATTTTACTTATCAACCTGTAACTCTATTTTGTTCATTACATCACTGAGCATTTGCTTTTCACTTTCTGATAATTCGCCAAGCAACGCCGCTTCCCACTCAAGTGCTTTGGGTGATAGCTTCGCGTAAAGCCCCTCTCCGGCACGAGTTAAACTAAGTAATTTCGCTCGTTTGTCATTCGGATCTGCACACAGTTCAATAAGTTGCTTCTCCGTTAACTGCTTAACAGCGCGCGACATGGTTGATTTATCTATCTCAGCCAAATCACATAGCCTTTTTGCTGAGCATGTTTTTTGCTGTGCTAAATGCGCAATAGCGCGCCATTGGGGTACGGTTAACCCCGCCTGCTCAAAGTATACGTGCGAAAAGGCATGACTCACTTTGTTGGCTAACTTTACTAATCTATAAGGTAGGAATTCGTCTATTTTCAGTGACACCTTGCTCAACGCCTTTTGCTCCTCTAATACATCCGTAAAAAATTATATACAAACTCATTTGTGAAAGACACTTGATAATACTCTCACATGAGAGTATCTTAGTCCTATCTACTAAGGAGTCAAAGACTATGAGCAACGAATTTCAATACCTAACAGGCTTCGGTAATGAGTTTGAAACCGAAGCATTACCTGGCGCATTGCCAATTGGCCAGTTTTCTCCACAAAAAGTAAAATATGACTTGTACGCGGAACAATATAACACTACTGCTTTTACAGCACCGCGTGCAGACAACCGTAGAAACTGGTTCTACCGTATTCGTCCATCTGTTGTACAAGGCGATTACCAAGCAATGGACAACGGCTTATTGCGCACTGCGCCTATCACTGAAGTACCAACACCGCCAACGATGCTACGTTGGAACCCAATTGAAATCCCAGCGGAGAAAACCGATTTCATTGATGGTTTAGTCACAATGGCCGCAAACGGCAGTGCTAATGGCCAAGCAGGTATCGGTATTCACGTATATGTTGCTAACACCTCAATGGATGGCCGTTACTTCTACAATGCTGATGGTGAATTTTTATTTGTACCTCAGCAAGGTGAGCTAGTTCTACATACTGAATGCGGTAAGTTAGCACTTCGCCCTGGTGAAATTGCGGTTATTCCTCGTGGTATCAAGTTTTCCGTAGAGCTGATCAGCGAGCAGGTTCGTGGTTATATTTGTGAAAACTATGGCCATCCATTGATTCTGCCTGAGCGCGGCCCTGTAGGGGCAAATGGTTACACCAACGAACGTGACTTCCAATACCCTGTTGCAGCGTTTGAAGATAAAGAAGGCGATTTTGAGTTAGTTGCTAAATTCAATGGTAACCTTTTCCGTTGTGATATTGGTCATTCACCGCTCGATGTGGTTGCATGGACTGGTAACAGTGCACCTTACAAATACGACTTAGCCCGCTTCAACGTGATGAACACTGTAAGCTTTGACCATCCGGATCCGTCAATTTTTACCGTTTTAACTTCGCCATCTGGCACTGCGGGTGTAGCAAACGTTGATTTTGTGATTTTCCCACCACGTTGGATGGTGGCAGAGGACACATTCCGTCCTCCATACTACCACCGTAACATCATGAGTGAGTTCATGGGCCTAATTGAAGGTGTGTATGATGCTAAAGAGCATGGCTTTGTACCAGGTGGTATGAGCTTACACAACTGCATGTCTCCACATGGCCCTGAAGCTGATGTTTTTGAGAAAGCATCAAATGCCGAACTTGAGCCACAGCGCTACGAGAACACGCTCGCGTTTATGTTCGAATCTCGTTATGTTATTTCTCCTACTAAGTACGCGCTTGAAGGAAAAGAGCGCCAGCAAAATTACTTAGATTGCTGGAAAGGCATTAAAAAATACTACAAAGGCGCGTAACATAGCGTAAGCCAAAATGATAAGGCACTCACTTGAGTGCCTTTTGTCGTGATTAAGGAATAAACAATGAAGCTATATACATACTTTCGCTCTTCAGCTGCCTACCGTGTTCGAATTGCACTGAATTTAAAAAATATTTCCCATGAACTAGTGGCTGTAAACCTATTAAAGTCTGAACAGCAGGGTGAACAATATACGAGTAAAAACCCTCAGGGTTTGCTACCAGCCCTTGAAACTGAGCAAGGCATATTGGCGCAATCGCTCGCTATTTTAGAATGGTTGGAAGAAACACATACCGACACAGCGCTTTTACCTAGCGATCCTTGGCAAAAAGCCCAAGTACGCAATTTCTGTTATGCAATTGCCTGTGACATCCACCCAATTGATAACTTACGTGTGCTTAAGTATTTAAGCCAAGAACTTAACGTTGATGACGAACAAAAGAACACGTGGTACCGTCACTGGGTAATCGAAGGATTTAAAAAGCTTGAATTAATGCTCGGTGATTCTGAGTTCTGCTTTGGCGATAAGCCTACGCTTGCAGATGTGTGTTTGGTGCCTCAGGTATTTAACGCTCTACGTTTTAAAGTTGATATGACGCCGTTCCCGAAAATTACTGCTATTTACGAGCGCTGCAATCAACTAAAAGCATTTAGCGATGCAGCACCAGAAAATCAACCTGACGCGCAATAAACAATTACTGCAATGCACAATGCACTTGATCTAAGTGCGTAATTAAATCTAAGCCCAGATCGGTTAGATAACCACCATCTGGGCTATCTATGATCCCTTTGTCATACAGTCTCTGTGCAGCATCACGTAAACTGCGCTCAGCGCTACTGTGGATCTTAATTCCTTGATGCATGCTCGTTCTTGGAAATTTAGCTAGTAACGTAAGTTCTGCCATCATATCTTGGTCAAACGCCATGGCTTTCCCCTTCTTGTTTTTTAATCTTGTTATAGTTAACTATATAGTGTCATGCATAGCGTGCACTTAAGTGTTCCGCTTTAAAGATTAGCCAACTATGGAAGTTATGCCATGAAATCACTTATATTTATTACGCTTAGCGTATTATTTGTAGCAGCAAATAACGTACTTGCGCTTGATTCGAATCATAGAAATATCGCATTACTCGAAAATCCCCAAAGAATTTGCTGGTATGAGGGCCAGCAATATAGTGAAGGGGCAATGATAAAGCAGTTTGAGACATTGTTTGTATGCAGCTATAAATTTGAAAACCAAGAAAACAGCCGTTTAGTGTGGCTCAAAGCCAATGAACAAGGTGAGCCTGTAAGGCTGGACCGAGTAAAGACAATCAGGGTAAAATGAGCGTTTTGACATTGGTAGTTTAAAATGACACAGCAACCCAACAACCCTTTGCACGGTGTAAAACTAGAAGATATGCTCATTAAGCTCGAAGAAGAAATGGGTTGGGCTGCAATGGGCGAGGCAGTCAATATCCGTTGTTTTACCCATGACCCAAGTGTGAAGTCAAGCCTCAAATTTCTTCGTCGGACCCCTTGGGCTAGAGAAAAAGTGGAACAACTCTATCTTGATACGTTTCATGGTTTTACATGGCCGACAATCAAAAAGTAATCGCTAACGGTTGTTTTGAGATGCTTGATATGCCTTGTATGCATCAATTATCTTGCTTTTTATCGGTTTCGGAAGTGCTTTATTACACGCAAAATAGAGTTCAGAACCGAAGTCAGGTAGCTTGTAAATACGCTTGAGCTTTTTAGCTATTGGCTCTTTGCTACTTTTAAATTCAAATTGCACATCACTTAAAACCACAAGATCAAGCAACCCTTTTCTGGTTGCTAGTACCTCAAACACTTTGTCGAAGCTTGATATAATCAGCAAATGCTGCCCTTCAACAAAACCTCTTTCTTTTAAATAAAGATGGCTAAAGTTATGCCTAATGACAGCCGTTTTGTAGCGCTTGATATCTTCTAAAGATTTAATATTATAGTCTCGTGACTCAAGACCATAGAAAGAAACACTAAACCCGCCAATTGGAAACAACCAGTCGAACAAGGGTTCTCTTGACTCAGAGCGGGCAATGGAAAAAATACAGCTATTAGGGTTTCTTTGAGCGGCGTTATATGCGACGGCCCAACGCTCTACCGTCATTGAATAATCTATATCGGTTGTTTGTAATACTGCGCGAACCTTATCTACCGCAGAGCCGACTAAATTACCTTGAGAGTCTATATACTGAAAGTCTGGAAACTCTTCAGTTAAGACATTGAGCCCAGTCCCCTGCAAAGAGCAAGTAAACAACCCAAATATCATTAACCATACGCGCATTCAAAAACTGCCTGTATCCTTGTGAACAACAAAAATATAGCTCAATCACAGTTATTAGAACAGAAAAGCAGTACATACTTGCCAGAATAGGCAAGCTAAACACCTTGCCTACCCCAACAACAAATCTATTATGCGTTGTTTATTGCATCAATTAAAAACGCAGAGATTTTAGCGCCTTCTTTTAGCGTTGTTTCCGAGCTACTTTGTCCAGCAAGGGAGCTGTCCGTGAATGGTGCTATTTCCATCATATCAGCACCTGTAATTGGGAACTCATCACGTAAAGCTCGCAAAATAGTGAGTGCCTCTTCAGGCGTCATACCATTGCCTTCTGGTGTACCAGTCGCTGATGCAAACTCTTCATCTAGCGCATCGATATCAAAGCTCACGTATAGCTCATCAACTTTATCTGCTTTTAGCTGCTCAATCACTTGTTTAACAATGGCATCTGCGCCTTTTTCCCTAATTTCGTGCGCCCAGTGCTGCTTCACACCAAAAGTAGACTCCCAATGTGTTTTATCTTTACCGCTAGAACGAATACCAAACTGAATAAGGTGATGCGGTGCAGGCAAGAACTCTAAAATATGTGTACACCATGAGCCAAAACACAGGTCGATACCCAAGCGCTCAACCAATAAATCAGTGTGTGCGTCAAAATGGATAATAGCAGTACGTTTGCCCTCTGCTCGCTTAGCCTTTAAGTAAGATTTAGTCAGTGGGTAACTAATTGAGTGGTCACCACCGATACCAAATATGCCTTTATTAGGGTAATGCTGATAAAAACCGTCACACACATCTTCTGTGATTGACAAGGGCGATACGTGGTACTGCGAGTTTTCGTCCTGATACAATGCCTTTTGGCAATTGCTAATGGTTGCATCATTTAAGTACTTGTCATGCAATAAATGCGGTATAACTCGAACATCTCCCAAATCAAACGCGCTAGTTTGAGGCTGCTGCTCGATTAGCGTGGAGCGTAAAAATAATGGTCCCCAGTTTGCGCCACGCAGGATACCACCGCCACAATCTGAGCTTATCCCTAAAATTGCAGCTTTGTGCTCAGACTCATCAATTTTAGAGAGCGATGCTTTCCATAATTCATCTACGCCCTCAGTCTGACCATATAGTTTAGTTCGTAGCGCATCTTTTCTTTCTTTTGCGGTATTAACTGTGAACACTCCATCTCCGGGAGGACACAAACACTGCGCCAGCTTATCTTGAAATTGTTGTTTTGTGATTGTCATAGTAAACCTCCAAAGAAAGTAATTCATGCATATTCATGCGTGCACCGCTCAAAGCATATATTTGGCCAATCATACGGTTTTGTGTCCGTCACGATGCTTAAGGCCAAAAATAATTCTCCACAGAAAAATAAATTTTCTTTTAATTCATGATGTTGAGAAAAAAAGTTAAAACTTATATGTGAGCTACACTACGAATAAGTGATTTATGCAGGAGGTATAACACTGTGACAAACAAAGTCAACCACAGCAGTCAAAGACAAAATCACTGCTGTGGTTTAATATTCAATAGTTATGAATAGTTAGATCTACTCATACCCTCGAGGTTTCTTAGTTTTGATAATTGCAATATAGCCATGCCAGCTTGCATAACTCAGTAGTGGCATAATAATGATAAAGCCCGCGGTACCTGTTAAAAACCCAAGTAAAACAAGCAGTACTATTAATAAACACCATACCACCATGGCACCCGCGTTTGTTTTAACAGCATGCATAGAGCTTATAACCGCCGTCATAATATCAACACGGCGTTCCATCATGATTTGTGGCGTGAATGCAGATATCGCAAATACTGATATCATCAAAACCCCCCCCACTATGGATCCTAGCGTTAAAAACGCTGACAACTGCTCAAAGGTTGGATTTGGTACATTTGGATACAACGCATGTATTAATGCAGCTAAGCGCATCCAAACAATCATGATCACCATCAGTAAAATAGCAAAGCCCCACTCACCCGCAGGGTTCCTAAACATGGACTTGAGACTGTGACGTAACGTTGGCGTATGCCCTTTTTCAAGTTCCCAAGCAACATCATACAAGCCTGCGGCAAAGGCCGGTCCAATAAGCGCAAAAGCAACCACCGCTGGTAGAATCACAAGGTGAGTTCCCGATTGATACACAAGCCACATAATTGTTGCAGGAATAATTGTAAAAATGATGCCATAGATCAGGCTCAGGATTGGCGCCCTTGTCATGTCTTTAAAAGCGAGTGCTAGCCAATGAAATGCTGCAAAGGTGCTGATTTTATTACTTTCAAAGCAGCGTGCAAATTCAGTGTGTTTATCAATAGGTGGTGATGCTGGCATAATGTGTCCTCTAAATGTTGCTACACTTAAGGTTTAGAAGAACAAGTATAAAGATGCAAGTATATGAACAATTGCGGGCGCTTTTACGGACATCTGTCCTGTACTTTAAAGCCACTTATACCAAAATTACGCTTTAGAACAAAATAAGGTTTACTATGGAGAAGGTATTTCATTTAGGGCTAGATAAACAAGCACTTAACGGTGCGACTCTGGCTATTGTACCCGGCGATCCTGAACGCGCTAAGCGTATTGCACACCGACTGAACGATCCAATCTGCTTGGCACAAACACGCGAATTTCACGTATACCTAGCAACGATAAAAAACCAACCAGTCGTGATCTGCTCCACGGGCATTGGTGGCCCATCTACTTCAATTGCTGTAGAAGAACTTGCGCAATTGGGTGTTAAAACCTTCTTACGTGTTGGCACAACAGGCGCGATCCAACCTCATATTAACGAAGGTGATGTGTTAGTAAGCACGGCCTCTGTACGTTTGGATGGTGCAAGTCAGCATTTTGCGCCACTAAGCTACCCAGCAGTTTCTGACTTTCATTGTACACAAGCCATGGTCAATGCGTGTGTTGAGCTGGGCATTACTCACCATATAGGTATTACTGCCTCCAGTGATACATTTTATCCAGGGCAAGAGCGTTACGATACCTACTCTGGCTACGTGAACAAAGCATTTCAAGGAAGCTGTGAAGAGTGGCAAAAGTTAAATGTCATGAACTATGAAATGGAATCTGCCACGTTATTCACAATGTGTGCAGCTCTTGGCCTCAAGGCTGCCTGTGTGGCCGGCGTATTAGTGAACAGAACACGACAAGAGATCCCAACTGTTGATCATGCAAAAGTTGAACATGATTCGGTTGCCGTGGTTATTAAAGCCGCTGAATTGCTGCTCTAAGCACACTGGTCGCCATAGCTGTTATGGCGACCTACAATACTTTACTTCACTTTCTCTATTGTCGCTGTAACGTGATTCAAAGCAACCGCATCACCGTAACTCGCTAAAACAGCCTCAGCGACATGCTTTTGATTCTCCCTCCCCTGCGTCTCAACCAGTGTTAGCGCTTCAATTTTCACATCAGCAATAGTCAATCCAGCCAAAGCTAACTGGCTCAGGGCACTTTGCATTGGGGATAAACTAGGACTGTATGCCGCATTTTCCGCATATCGACCGTAGAATGTTCCCTGCTCACGTGTGACAACCTCCACCGCTGAGAAGTTTTCAGAATAAGGTGCATAAGCGCATCTAACATGAGAATAAAGCGCATCGCTTATTGGCTTTGAGGTCTTGATTACTTGGATCGTTTTACTTGCTAATAATCGCTCTGAATTATCTAAATCTTGCGGTCCAAATGCGCTGGGCAATAGCGTACTTAAATTAGTGTCAAGATCAGGTAAGAGAATATTCATCTCGCCCGCTCTATCGAGCTCATACATAAACTGACGACAATAGCCACAAGGCGCGTCGCTAATAGCGATCATTGAAATTTGTTTGGCACCATTGAGCCAAGCATTATTGATAGCTGATTGCTCGGCATGTACAACAAGGCTTAATGCCTGGTGAGAAAACTCCAAATTGGCACCCAAATAAGCGCAACCCGTCGAACTGTCATATGCGACAGCGCCTACATTGAAGTTAGATACTGGTGCTTGTGAAAAGCACGCGGCGACAGGCACCAAAGCTTGTAAAAGTGTGCTTAAATCACAATCGAGTTGCTGCTGAAGTTGATTAAGTTGAGATTGAGAAAACTTACCGCGAGCACTGATGGCTTGCTCTTGTAGTTGTTGTAATTGTTGCGGATTGAATACTGCCATTATTAAAACATGATTGATTAATGGCAGCACAGTTTAAGCAGATTCTACAAATTACACAACCATTGCTTTGCAGATTTAAAGCATTCGAAATTTTCTGCATTTAAATCATAGCGCTTTGCTTTTTGTAAAAACAAGTCGTGCATATATCCCTCAAATCCTACGACTCTCGCAACCGAAAAATCTCGAAGGTAATGAGCGACCTTAGGCATAAACTCAACAATATCAATAGCAGCAAAACGATGCTCAACTTCACTAAGATCAATGAGAATTTTTCTACTATTGTGCGACTTAGCGTAATCATTCGCAATTTGATAAACATTCACAACATCCTCAGCACTAACAGCGCCTCGTAACGTCATCAAGATGAGTGAAGTCGTATCATCGTAAGTGATACTGGTTGATAGTGTAGACATTGGACCTCAAGTTAAAGACATCACGCCTAGTTATTATTCTCATACCGGCGACTTTAAGTATTACATTCTGGTTTAACCAGTTGCAATTTTATTAACGTTGGGGACAAAGTCAATAAAGTTAACACTAAAAAATGAATGAAAGCTCTAAAAACAACACTAAAGGATGAGTTATTCATCCTTTAGTGTAATGTGTGTTAGCCAGTATTACGCATACCAGCCGCAATGCCTGTCATTGTGATCATTAATGCATTATCGACGTCATGACTTTGGCTCGTTCTTGCCCTATTAAGTAACTCGACTTGTAGTACATTTAAAGGGTCAGTATACGGATTTCTAAGCGCAATCGACTCTTTTATCCATGGCTGTGCTGACAGTAAAGTTGAATCAGGTGCTAAGCGTTGCACTAATTCTTGGGCTTGTGCAAGCTCTGCTCTTAAGCTTCGGCCTAAAGGTTTATAGGCTTCTTCCACCAATCCTTGCTCGTAGTGCTCGCTTAACCAGCTATCCGCTTTACAAAACACCATTTCTAACATTTCTAAGCGGGTTCTAAAAAATGGCCATTGCTCACTCATTAAGTTAAGCGTTTGTTCCCCATAAGTATCTAGGGCCTTTTGTAACCCTTGAACTGCTCCCAACCAAGCTGGCAACATAAGTCGATTTTGACTCCAGGCAAAGATCCAAGGAATGGCCCTTAAACTCTCAACACCACCTTTTGGATTACGTTTTGCAGGTCTTGAACCAAGTGGTAATTTTGCTAACTCAACTTCAGGCGTTGCCATTCTAAAGTAAGGTACAAAGTTAGGATCTTCTCGCACGATACTGCGATAGTGCTCGCACGACACGTCAGAGATAAGTGCCATAACCTCTCGCCAACTAGACTCAGGTTGTGGCGGCGGTAATAAGTTACTTTCAATAATCGCACTGCTATAAATGGCCAAACTTTGCGTGGCAACCTTAGGCAAACCGAACTTAAAGCGGATCATTTCCCCTTGCTCGGTAACTCTTAATCCACTTTTTAGCGAACCTGGTGGTTGAGAGCGTAAAGCTTTTGCCGCTGGTGCTCCACCACGACCGATTGTTCCTCCTCGGCCATGGAATAAGATAAGCTCAACTTGTTGTTGCTCACAAAGGTTAACGAGTTGTTCCATGGCACTATATTGCGCCCAACCTGCCGCCATCATGCCAGCATCTTTCGCTGAGTCTGAGTAGCCAATCATGACATATTGCTTGCGATTGATATGCTGTCGATACCAAGACTGAGCAAATAACTCACTCATAACATGTGCGCTGCGATTTAAATCGTCTAGCGTTTCAAATAAGGGGGCAACAGGGAGTTTAAATTTACAACCGCTTTCTTGCAACAACAACTCTACCGCTAAGACGTCTGAAGCGTTCTGTGCCATTGAAATAATATAAATTCCTAGCGCATGCTCATCTTGTTGCGCAATGACTTCAAACGTATCTAATACCTCACGCACATTGCTACTGGGTTGCCAATGCTTGGGAATTAGAGGCCTTCTAGAATTTAACTCGGCAAGTAAAAATGCTTGTTTATCACTTTCCGACCAATCAGCGTATTTCCCCAAACCCAAATATCCAGTCAGCTCACTGAACACTTCAGTGTGACGGGCTGAATCTTGTCTAATATCCAGCTTACACAAATTGATGCCAAAACAATTTAAGCGGCGGATCACATCAAGCAACAAGCCATTTGCAATAACACTCATATTTTCTTGCGTCAAAGAGCGAAATATAAGCTCTAGAGGCGCCTTTAACTGCCCAACATGCTTTATTTTGTCTTGTTTTTTACTTGGCTCATTTTTGATTTTACACTCCAAAGCGGCGATTGTTTCACTGACTTGCGCTTTAAGCATCTTAAGCAAGAAACGATAAGGTTCACTATGTTCGCCAATCTGATCTTCTAATTCTTGGCTGGCTCGATGCATCGACAGCTCAGCGCTTAATTTATCCAAGTCTCGATAATACAGGTCTAATGCCATCCAACGACCGTGGTCTAACACATTCTGCGTAATTTGTGCAGTTACAAAAGGATTGCCATCTCTATCTCCTCCCATCCACGATGTAAACTGCACAGGGGAAAAGTCTTCAGGCAAAGCCAAATTCAGTAATTCTTCTGAGTAGCTGTGAAATTGTCTAATAAACTCGGGTACGGCTTCCCACAAGCTATTTTCGATGACCGCAAAGCCCCACTTTGCTTCATCTAAAGGTGTCGGACGTTTATCGCGAATATCATTGGTGTGCCACGCTTGGCTAATCAGTTGCTCAATCCTATCTAACAAATAGTCTTTATGATGGTCATCTAAAGTATGTAGCTCTAGCGCTTCTAAGCATTCACTTAACTCAACATGCTTACTGATAATCGTTCGGCGAGTCACTTCAGTTGGGTGTGCGGTTAACACCAAATCCATCTTCAAGTTTGCCACAGCATTAGCCACTTGATTGAGGTTTAATGAACCTGACTCGACCTGTTTTTTCAACTCCAACAAGGTATTTTTTAGCGCACCCATAGTCCCTTCTGGCGCACCTTGTTTTGAAATCGTGTGAAACTGTTCAGCAACATTTGCGAGATTTAAAAAATGATTAAACGCGCGAGCGACGGGCAATAATTCTTCGTCTGTGAGCGCGTGCAATATTTCGATGAGTCGAGCTCTATCTTGTTCGCTACCATTTCGTGAAGACTTCGACAGCTTTCTTATTTGTTCTACTTTATCAAGAACTTGTTGGCCTTGGGCTTGTTTTATCGTTTGTCCCAACAATTCACCCAACATACTGACATTGGTTCTCAATGTTTGATATTGCTCAGTCATAATGCATCCTTTGTCGATATTTTATACTACTCACTATACCGAGATTAATTCGATTTACGAGCGATCTGTTTTTTCCTATTGAACGTAAACTACTGTATCAAAGTAACAACTCAATACAGCATGAAAATATTTTATGATGGCAACTGCCATTTGTGTGTGGCAGAAATGAAAAAACTTAAAAAATATGACGCGCAAGAAAAAGTAACAACGGTCAATGTACACGATGAATATTTCTCAATGCGCTTCCCTCACATTGACAAGTCGTCAGCGCTCACGGTGCTCCACGCAGAGGATGAGCAGGGAAATATATGGATAGGATTAGATGCCACCTACAAAGTGTGGCGCACTGTTGGAAAATATCCATGGCTCAAGCTCATACGTATTGCACCGATGCGCTGGATAGCCGATTTGGCCTATCTGTTCTTCGCCAAACACCGTATGGCAATTTCGCGACTGTTAATGCCTAATAGCTGTGGTAAAAACGGATGTAAACTATGAATGAGCATCAAGAAGCTATCATCATTATCGGTGCAAGCAGCAAAATAGCACGTGCCTTTTTAACTGAACAACGCCAACGTTTTCCACTCAGGTTCATTATTACTATCAGCCAAAGTAGTTTGACGGAACTTGACGAAAATCATCGCCATTTCACAATTGATTATGACGAGAAAAGTATATCGCAAACAGCGTATGAGCTACGGTTGATAATCGCAAACGCATCGAGCATCACCATATTCAATGGCCAACTTCACAATGCGCAATTTTCACCAGAAAAGCGTTTAGAAAACATCAGTGCTAGCCAACTCGCATGGCAAATGGAGGCTAACTTTATTACACCGCTACTATGGCTCAAAACGATTGCTGTACATCTTGATAAGAACAGCCAATGCGTAATTACATGCCTTAGCGCTCGTGTTGGCAGTATAAATGATAACCGACTCGGCGGCTGGTACAGCTACAGAGCTTCAAAAGCCGCGCTCAATATGGCAGTCAGAACGCTCGCCATTGAACTGGCGCGACGCGCAAAACACTGTAAATGTGTGCTTTTCCATCCAGGAACAACTGATACTCCGCTATCTCAACCCTTTCACAAGAATGTGCCAGCCAATAAATTATTCACTCCAGATTTCGTCGCGGCTCAACTTTGTAGGTTGATAGCTAGCCGCGAGCACAACGCAGAAGTCGACTATATCGACTGGCAAGGTAAGCCAATTGAATGGTAAACAGATTTCAAAGTACGAATTTTAAGGCGTAACAACCATGCATTTTTCATCTAAAGATATTGATTGCCTTGATCAACAAAAGCGTGTTCATCTTATTAATTCCCTCTCGGGTTTTAAAAGTGCCAACCTTATAGGCACTAAAGATGAGCAAGGACAAGAAAACTTAGCAATCGTTAGTTCCGTATTCCATGTGGGCGCGAATCCACCTTTAATTGGCATGATCATACGACCACACTCAGTGCCTAGACACACGCTTGAAAACATGATTGAAACCGGCATTTACACAATCAACCAAGTCCATCAAAATATCATTAATCAAGCACATCAAACATCGGCACGCTATCCAAAAGATGTATCAGAATTTACAGCCGTTGGCTTAACAAGTGAGTACAAAGGCAGTTTTGCTGCCCCCTTTGTAGCTCAAAGCAAATTGAAAGTTGCTCTAGAGCTCAAATCTACTCAAACCATTGAGCTTAATCAAACAGAACTTGTGATTGGCCAGATCACAGACATTTATTTAGAGGATGATGAGGCACTTCACCCTGATGGTTTCGTTGATCATGACATCCTCGAAACCGTAGCAATTAGTGGTTTAGACAGCTATCACAAAACGCAAAATATCACGCGCTTGAGCTATGCGAAACCAGATATTCAACCCACCCCAATCACCTTCAATAAATAGTTAATAGCCAAAGGACTGGCACATATACATAATTTTTGGGCCAAAGACCTACTCAAAACATCATTTTTCCTTGCACTTAGTTCACTATTAGTGGTCCAATATAAGGCCATGGCAATGGTCTTATTACCATTGAGGCATTGTTTAAATAAGTAGGAGATTTAATATGTGGCATCGAAAATTTAAACTCGCCGTTTTAATTAGCATGTTGGCATGGACAACGCCAAGCAACGCGGGTCTTGAAGAAGGGATCGAGGCGGCAAATAGAGGGCAATTTGAAGAAGCGCTCAAAGAATTTAGATACTTAACAGACATGGGGTATGGACCCGGTATATATGAACTAGCAAAAATGTACCAAGGTGGTTATGGCGTACCCAAAGACCTTCGAAAAGCGGCCCAACTTTTTCAAGATGCCGTAAATACTGGAGTTGCGGATGCGATGTTTTCGCTTGCCGTGATGTATGAACATGGAGAAGGTGTTAAGCAAGACAAGCAACGCGCCGTTGAATTGTTTACTCGAGCAGCTAAGAAGAACTTGGCTGCGGCGCAATTTAACTTAGGTGTTATGTACACCAATGGTGACGGGGTAGTCAAAGATTACCACACTGCAATGGACTGGTATGAAAAAGCAGCGGCCAGTAACTACACTCTCGCTCAATTCAACTTAGCACTTATGTATTATCAGGGGCTCGGTGTAAATAAAAACATCGAAAAGTCGTTCATGTGGAACTTAATTGCTGAGTACAATGGTAATCAACAAGCAGCAAAAAGCCGCCAACTAGATGAGAAACATCTTTCACCATCGCAAGTTGAACGAGCAACAGAAAAAGCAACGGAAATTTACTATAAAATTCAAGAACGTAAATATATCCCTGAAGTTAGACCTAGAAAAGCTGTTTACTAAATCACTAGATTAGCCGGGTTCAGCCCGGCTAATTTTCTTATCAAATTCAAAAAGCTATCGCAAAGTCATTTTCTTAACCAGCTTTAGCAACCATTTAGGCTGCCTAATGAGTAACTTAGAGCGTATCAGCGCAATCTTTCCACTGTAAGTCACACTCTTTTTGTGGCTCATGGTTATAAAGCCTTCTTTACCATGATATTCCCCAATTCCTGAGTAGCCCACGCCGCCAAACGGTATATCCTCAACGACTACTTGCAACACAACTTCGTTCACTGCTAGAGAACCGGTTCTTACATTTTTTGCAACGCTATCAGCCACTTCTTTACTTTGCGTAAATAAGTAAGTTGCCAGCGGTCTTTCGCGTAACTCCACATAATTCATTGCAGACTTTAAATCCTCAACCACCACAATAGGGAGAATGGGTCCAAATATCTCGTCCTGCAAAATTGCCATGTTAGAATTCACATCAGTGACAATATGTAACCCCATGCGCGTATTTATATCTGTTTGCATCTTATTGGGCCAGATAGTCGCGCCCTTCTTCTCTGCGTCCTCCAGCAAACCCCATAGTCGGTTACTTTGCCGCTCATTTATAATGCTGGATAGTTTGTGATTTTGTTCACGATTTGGATATTGCGCGGTGTAATGTTTTTGTATGGCTGTGACAAGTTCTTGCGCATTTTCTTTGGTAACTAAAACATAGTCAGGTGCAACACAAATTTGCCCTGCGTTTAAAAGTTTACCGAACAAAATTGTCCGTGCTGCATGTTCCACATCAGCATCATTTGCAACAATCACTGGTGACTTTCCACCTAACTCCAAAGTCACTGGCACTAAGTTTTGTGCCGCTGAAGCCATCACTTTCTTGCCGACTTCCGTTGCGCCGGTAAAAAACAAGTGATCAAACTTCAAGCTGGAAAACGCAGATGCAACATGGTGATCGCCTTCGACAATCACACAATGTGACTCTAACCCCGCGAACAATTCTTTCATCTGGGCGTTTACATACGGTGTATACTCACTGAGCTTAAGCATCACTCGATTACCTGCCGCCAATGCTGTAACAACGGGTACAATGGCTAATTGGATAGGGAAGTTCCAAGGAGAAATAACGCCTACTACCCCTTTTGGCGAGTATTGCACTTTTACGCTTGATGGCCACATCATTAACCCTGGATGACGCTTTTGTGGCTTCATCCATTGCTTGAGGTGTTTAATCATATAACCTAAAGCATTGACCGTAGGGACAATATCACCCACGACCGAATCGAACTCCGTTCTTGAACCGAAATCAGAGCTAGCTGCAATAACAAATTGTGCCTCTTTAGCTACTAACCGCTCCTTGATCAACGTTAAATGCCGCACACGCTCTTCTAGACTCGGAAAAGGGGTCTGCATAAACGCAGACTGCAGCAACATCAGTTGTTTATTTAACTCACAAATTGTTTCTACTTGCATGATAAAATAAGCTTCTGTCTATATTACAACCACTATATCAAGCACACAGCCCTGCGCATAGTAGCGTACTTAAATTGTTTCAGAATAAAAGTTCAGCATAATCAAATACCCAGCTCCCCACACTGATAGTAAGCATAGTGATTAATAGTATCGCAATGATGTTCATCGCAAACCCAGCCCGAATCATTTCTTTTATTTTTATTTCACCTGAACCAAAAATAATTGCGTTTGGCGGTGTTGCAACTGGCATCATAAAGGCACAGCTAGCTGCAATTGCAGCGGGGATCACCCAAATTAAGGGGGTGCCTGAAATTTGCTCCGCAATCGGCCCCAGTAGCGGTAAGAACCCTGCAGCGGTCGCAGTATTACTCGTTAGTTCGGTTAAAAAGCAGATAAGTGCCGCGACCAATAAAATACCCAACACAAGTGGCACGGCTGACGCTCCTGACAGAGAGTTAGCAACATATTCAGCTAAGCCCGAATTTTTGATTTGAGCCGCTAAAGTTAGTCCCCCACCGAATAACAACAAAATTCCCCAAGGCAATTGGTTTGCTGATTGCCAATCCATGAGTCTTTGGTCTTTTTCACCAGAAGGCAACACGAATAACAATAAAGATGCCGCAATTGCTATACCCGTATCGGTAATATCTAATCCTGTCCAAGTAGCCAAATAGGGCCTCAATACCCAGCTGGTCGCAGCAAACACAAATACTGCGAACACATTTTTTTCAGCGACTGACATCGCGCCCAAAGCGTTTAGCTGCTTTTCAAATAAGGCTGTTAAACTTACTTGCGATGAAGTTGGCTTAACTTTAAACGCAAAACGCGTGAGCCAAATCCATGCTAAAAAAATCATCAACGCACTAAAAGGCACCGCTAACGCCATCCACTGCGCAAACCCAATTTTAATTTGGTAGCTTTCCCACAAATATGCCGCCATCAAAGCATTAGGCGCTGTGCCAATAATAGTCCCAACCCCGCCAATACTTGCGCTGTAAGCAATCGCCAGTAGCAACGCTTTGCCATAATTTTCACAATTACTTTTATTTTCTTGCAATACATGAATAACTGAAAGCGCAATAGGCAACATCATTAGTGTGGTTGCAGTATTATTGATCCACATAGAAAGAAAACCACTGACCATCATCATTGCTAAAATCTGAATTCGTGCATTGTTACCGCACTTGAGCATAGTGAAAAGTGCGATACGCTTATGCAACTGCCACTTTTCCATTGCAATGGATATCAAAAATCCACCTAAAAATAAAAAGATAAGTGGATGCGCATATAAGCTCGAAGCCGCTTTAATGTTATTTATTCCTGCCAAAGGGACTGCCAATAAGGGTACCAAAGAGGTAGCGGGGATTGGTACAACTTCACTGACCCACCATATCGCCAACCAAATCGCCAAACCGGCGGTGCGCCACGCCTCGATACTCATGCCAGAGGGTGCGTCTGTAATACATGTAAAGAAAAATAAAGCCGGGGCAAGCCATAATAAATGCCCTGTTAAATTAAAATTTTTATTAGTTTTTGTCATATCAATCGCGAAACTGAAACGTTATAAAAATGAGTGTAATGAAATATTGAGGAGGAAGTATGAAGGGATAAAACGCTAACAACAAGTTAAAAGTAAACAATTAGTTAAATATGAGCCACCACGATGACCCACATTTAACTAGGTTGAGAAAGGAATTATTGTCCGCTAATAGTAAGCGTGACACCATTACTGTTGCTATAGCCTTTTAAGCCAATAAACCACGTGCCTGACGCTGGTGCATCGAACGAACACGACTCAGTATTACCATTCTTGTATGGGCGGCAATCGTGTACACTATCAGATACTTGTGTGCCATGTTTAACATATAAATCAGCATCACCTGTACCACCCGAAATACTCACGGTTAGATTTGAGTAGCCCGCTTCTAACGCTTGTTCAAAGTATACCCAGCTGCCGCGATTAACGCTGATATTACTCTCTTGACGATTAATGGGTGTTGGGCCTTCTCCTGCAGAATTATAACTCCCTGTCAGACTAACGTTACTAATTGCATTCCAAGCTTCGACCATCACGTAGTAAGTACCAGTCTGTGCACTGGCGATATCACAGCGCTCTTCACTACTTGAATTGGTACTCTTACAGTCATAGCTTTGCAGTGTAGGTTTAGAACCAAATTTGACGTACAAATCCGCATCGCCTGTTCCACCCGAAGTGACAAAATTAAGATTTGCACTATTTGCTGGCACTTCAAGGGTATAGAAAAGCTGTTCTTTTGACGCACCAGAAATGCCTGTTTTTGGTACACCATTTTCTAGCTCATTCGTTGGATCAGGATCTGGGTCTACAGCGCCCGCATCTTTAGCCAACTCGGCAAGATATGTCACTGCCAGTTTTGCAAACTTGATAGCATGAGTAGAATCAAACTCAGTATCACTGGTCGTGTGGATCTTTCTATTTATATCAGACATTTTTGATTCAAACGGCATAGAAGCCGCATAACCTTGTTGATACCATGAAGCATGATCTGAACAACCATAACCACATTGATCATAGGCAAATGTGACTGACGGAAGGTAGGTATCTATCAATTGCCCTAAAAACTGATTCTGTGCACTGTTGGTATAATCGGTCATCATTACAATGTCTTGCACACTGCCGTTGCTGCCTGTCATGTCAAATTGCACCATACCCACCACATTTTTTCCCTGTGATTTATAGGTTTGTGCAATATCTTTTGAACCACGAAGGCCCACTTCTTCGGCCGCAAAGCCCATGATCTGTATGGTACGCTGAGGTTTAAAATCAGATGCGACGACGGCACGTAATGCTTCCGTCAACACTGAAATACCTGATGCATTATCATCTGCACCAGGCGCTCTACCAGAGCTTGGACTAGACGAGTTTATTGAATCTAAATGCCCCCCTATCACAACTATTTCATCCGCTTTTTCACTACCTGGGATAGTCACCACGACCGAAGATTGCGCCCAGCTATGATTAAAATATTCAACGCTGATGTCACTTCTCGAGGCAGCCAGTTGTTGCCAGTGACCTTTTAGCCACTGTGCGGCGTCAACCCCCGTCTGTTGCGTATAGTAACGATTGTGAAACGCACTCATGGTGTTGACAGTGTTGTCAAGGTTATTAGCAGAGAGTTGATTTAACAAGCTGCTCACACGAGCTGGGTTGTCAATCGTATAATTCACTAAAAATGGTGACACATCCCCCTCTTTAACCAGAGCGAGTTGATGCAAGTATTGTTGCGCATCTTCATATGAGTCATGAGCGACAAACCCGCCACAACGATGATAATTGTCATGCATAAATGTACTTAACGCGTTCACCTGAGAAGGGTTAATTTGCATCAAGTTAACGCTCTCTAAAGCACTGCTATGAGTTGATAAATTGTTACCGCTGAGCATATTTTTAAACTGATAATGCTGTGCGGCTTGAGGGTCGATTGTAACCCAGATTTTTTCATCTAGTGGTTGTGCTGCGCTACTCGCAAATGAAGCTAAGATAGCGGCACTTAGCACAGTACTATTCAATGTTGTTTTCATGTTGTATCCCTTAGTGTTAAAGCAACAAAGGGAGCCGAAGCTCCCTTTTTTGTCAGCAAATTAGTTTGCTTTAATATTCAGCGTTACACCGCTCGCTGAGTTGTAACCACGCAAATCAATGTGCCAAGTCCCTGCTTGAGGGTTGGTAAATGAGCAAGTCTCATTGTTGCCATTTTTATATGGACGACATTGGTATTGAGTCGTAGAAGACTCAGAGCCAAAGTTAACGTAAAGGTCTGCATCACCTGTTCCACCAGAAATAGTGACTTCTAGAGACGAGTAGCCCGCACCTAGGTCTTGAGTGAAACGAGTCCAGTCACTACGCGCAACGGATACATTTGATTCGGTGCGATTAATCGGAGTTGGACCACCTGTATCTGTTGAGTAGCTACCCGTTAGGGTCACACCTGAAATCTGATCCCAAGCTTCAACCATCACAAAATATGCACCCGCTTGAACATTGTTAATTGAACAACTCTCTGTTGAAGTAGAGCTTGTACTCTTACAATCAAATGTATCAAGTGATGGACGGCTGCCAAACTTCACATATAAATCAGCATCGCCTGTGCCGCCAGACGTATCAAACTTAAGGTTTGTCGCACCAGCCGGCACGTTCATAACAAAGAAATTTTGTTCTTTCGACGCACCAGAAATACCTGTGCGAGGTTGGCCATTGAAGATTTCTTCATCAGTAATTGGGCCCGCACACGGGCTACCAGGACTTGCATCAGAGTTTACACCCACAGCTGCTAAAGCCGCTTTTACGTCAGCTATCTCATAGCCAAGGTCACACGCTGCATCAATTGCGCCGTTACCCGCTAAGTCCCAGTTGGTATTTGCTGTCCAATATTGCTGATTCGCTTTAGCCATGACCAAAAACGCTTTTTTCGTATCCCAGCCAGCGGTTGTTGCGAGGTTGTAGAATGCCTTGTTGAACACGCCCGAGCTGTAGTGCACGTTCATACCTGAGCTATAGTCAGACTGATTATCAATTGAACGACCATCACGTGTTGGGTCATTCATATAACGTAATGCGCCATCAGCTTTGAAAATGTCTTGGCCCACTAACCAATCATTTGTGCCTTTCATATAAAACTCAGCAGCTTCACCAGACATATCAGAGAACGCTTCGTTCAAACCACCAGACTTTCCGCTATAAACAAGACCCGAATTTTGCTCCGTGAAACCATGACTTACTTCATGAGCAGATACATCCAAGCTCACTAACGGATAAAAAGTATCTTTACCGTCACCAAAGGTCATCGCTGAGCCATCCCAGAACGCATTCTCATAGTTAGTGTTATAGTGGACACGCATTCTCAACTGGAATGTTAGAGGTGCTGTGCCTAACCAGTCACTATACATATTGAAAACAACGTTACCGAAATAATGTGCATCATTGAGCGGTGAAAACGCGCCATTGATCTCTTTAATGGTATTTTCAGGACAGGTAAAGCTATGCGCAGAAGAGTTTGACGAACCATGATTTAAGTTAATCGTCTTAACGTTTGTAGAGTTCATCGTACAGGTGCTACCAGACTGCTCTACATCAAGATGAGCATAGTCTGTCCCATATACGTAGCGGCCTGTTTTTTGGTTACCGCCAGGCCCTGTCGCTTGTGCATGCTGTAAGTTTTCATAGCTAAACAGCATTTCACCTGTGTGCGCGTCGATAATTTGATAAGGACGAGATGGGTTATCACCATAAACAACATAAGATACTTCATATGCTAGGTAGGCTTTTTTATTCTTTTTGTTTACCCAAACAACAAGTTTTGATGTTTCGTTATGTTTCTCTAGCTTTTCACCTTGCGCATCGAATGCAAGTACACCATGAGCTTGCTCTGCACGCGCAACAGCGGCATCTTTGGTCAGTGTCGGTTTCACTGACTGCAAGTCCACAGCAATATCATACACTGCTGCACCATGGGCAAATTCTAATTGATTATTTTTATCAAAAGATAAAATCACTTGGTCGCCTACAACGGGGACACCTTTATACATTTGCTGATAACGGCGTGTTACGCCACCATTACTTTTCTTAAACTCCTTAACTAGCACCAAGTCATTATCGGTACTTAGCCCAACAATTTCTTTCGCATCGCTTGAAAGCAATGATACAGCATTCGACTTAACGACACTGTTAAATGCATTACTTTGATTTAAATATTGCTTATTTGCAGCTGATGCTGGGCTCATGTGAGCAAAAGCAAGTGCTGAAACCGTGGCTAAAGTAATATGTGATAATTTCACGTTTACGCTCCAATTTGTTGTTTATTTGTCCACGTCAGTGTTACTGACTTTTAATAATTTAAGTGTCACGACAAAAACTTGTCGTATTACCAGCGTAGGCCGATAGAACAAAAAAAACACCTAAAATTAACAAAAAACAAACAAATTGAAACACAATTAAATAAGCATAATTTACAGCAGCTTAAATTTTATCAAGAATAAAATATTATTTCCGCAACAGATATATGTAAACTAATGATTACAAAAATTAACAATTAACGTACAGTTAAGGGGGGTTTTTATCCAAGTTTGAAAATATTGATATTTTAAATCAATCTAGATCTTATCTTTGGTAGGATTATTTAGCATTTGAGCCACAACAGGTTAAACCCAGCATACCTGTACCTGTTATCTGAGATTAATACATGTAGGCCATATAAAGCCGTAACATAATAATTATTCGTAAATGACACTTTTATGATGAATTAGCGCAGCAAAGGGCAAAAACCATCATTACTGCGCGATGCGGACATTAAATATTAATATTTATCATATGGTTATCCCAGTGAAGATTGTGCTTTGAGGTTTTTTCTTTATAATTTAAATAACCTTTACCCGTACTGGTCACAAACGAGTGGGCATCATCGGCTGCTACCCCAGCACAATCATCTTTGTTCTCAATATGGGCAAGCTCCAAGCTTCGCCTATGCCAATAACTCACAATACCTCCCCTAGGAGAGGTCACAGCTAAAGTATGATCACTGCTATCTACCGCAAGACTCGCGGTATATTGATTAAACCTAAGCCACTGTTCTTGCCCTGCTTGAAGAGCTTGCAAATTCCCCCCTTTTGTATGCGCAAAAATCAAAGGCTGAATTTGATGCTTGGGGCCCTGATACTGA
Source organism: Pseudoalteromonas sp. ABE4_541 (assembly GCF_056312285.1). NCBI lineage: Bacteria > Pseudomonadati > Pseudomonadota > Gammaproteobacteria > Alteromonadales > Pseudoalteromonadaceae > Pseudoalteromonas > Pseudoalteromonas sp. ABE4_541. The sequence continues at coordinate 86,881 of NZ_JBSVEM010000014.1, read as the reverse complement.
CACCCCACATAAACGGTATTGTCTTTTGCTACACACAAATGACGCATACTCAATTGATGATCGGGTGGCGTTACTTGCTCTAGCAACTGACCTGTATGGGTGTCGATGTAACCTAAGTTTGGCTTCATACTATCAAGGTTCAACTTAGTTCTCGGGCTTGCAGGGTGCGTATGGATCCCGCCATTTGCGACAACCAGCGTACTGCTATTGTTCAGCATTGCCAATTGATGAGGACCTACACCAAAACTTGAGAACTGAGCTTCAACTGCAAAATTATCGGTATTGCGTACCACAATCAAGCCATCATGTTCAGTATATGAATCATCAAAATGGTTTTCAGCGGTATATAGCCACTTTGCATCACGACTCAATACACCATGGCCAAAGAAATGCTGGCCAGCGCTACTCTCAATACGCTTTAGCAATCTCTGATCTTTCATATCAACGATATTTAAAGCTCGACCTGGACGACGAGAAAATGCCAATATGAGCTCGCGGTTAGGCACATAGCATAGATCGTGAGCGCGCTCGGATATCGCAACTTGGCCTAGTATCTCACCATCGTTGTTAAACCACGCGACAAAGTTTTGCCCGTCACGAGCGGTATAGGCACTTGCAAAACGTTGTTGTTTAGCAACCAATTCACAGCCACTTAACACCGGCATGACACTAATACATGCGCCCATGGCCAGCAGTTTTTTACAAAACTGCCTACGGTCATGAATATTTACGTGTTTATGCAAAGACACGCTTAATCTCCATCATTGGTATTAAAACCTGGGCTCAGCTCAGTCACCTGCACAAAGTCACTGCTCATCAAGCTGCGTAAGTTTGAAATTGCCGTAGCAAGATTGACAAGTTTCTCTCGACCTTCATTACTTGAAACTAGCTCTGACATTGGTAAATATCCTATAGTATCAATTGCTTGATAAACCGATTGGAAGTGTAGCTTGATTTCTTTTGTCACATCCTCACGTTGATTTACGCGAATTAGATAATCGTCGAATCCGAATCCACCAGAGCCTTCATATAGTTTCTCAAGTGCAACAATATTTGCTTTAACATTGGCGACAGACGATTCGCTAAAAATACTTTCAGCAAGTTCAATTTTACCGGGGATCTCAAGAGCAAGCGGTTTATTGATTTTATCATCTCGAATAATCTCTAGATACTCAAACCAAATCGTTAAAAACTTCTCAAGCGCCTGTTTTTTATCTGTAAAAATACCATTCCCAGCGCGGAATTGTTCACCATAACTTGTTTGCCATTTAGTAACGGTGTTTGTCACGAGCGTATCAATATTGTCAGTGATCGCACTGATGAATTGGCAGCGTTGTGTTCGGTCCGCATTTGTTAGTAGTGGTTTATCTTTGTTGAAAACAATGTATTCAAATGCAGGTAGCCCTTGTAGCTGGTGCTTAAATGAAGCGACGCCTTGGGTCATATCCGTATTTTGTTCAAACAACACTTCAACATCGTTGATTATTTTCTCTGCTGAATAAGGCCAATATTGAATTCGTGAGTAATGGAAAGTGTCTGCGATAGGTCCCATCTTCACACTGCGCGCTTGTTGCCATGATGCGCTTGTTGCACGCCATTTTTCCTGCAAGTCATTCAGATCTTGTAATGAAGGCTCTGGCTTTGAACAGAATGCTGCTACTTGCGCTTTCAGTGCCAAGTTCGCCCGCTGGACATTTTGATATAAAGGAATGACGACACCGTCCACCAAATTGGCGGTCAGTTTCTCATAGCCTTGTTCAGGCGTGAGCTGTTCTTTATTTTCATCGTCAGGATTAGTCGGTGGTGGCGTTGTTATATTGTTGTCTCCCGTGTCAACTTGTCCACCGTTATTACCTGTTTGACCACCGTTATTTACTTTTGGTTGTTCGCTCGCGCCGCCACCGCCACAACCTGTCAGTTGCCCAACTAAAAGCACACCCATTAACGCCAGCATTGCACGTTGATTTATAGTTGTTCCCATGATGCTAATCTCTAATATTAAATTTGTTCTAAAAAATAGATAAGCGACGCACGCTCATCTGCCGTCAAATGACGAAAAACCGTTTGTTGTTGGCTCGCTTCACCGCCATGCCACAAGATTGCTTCCTCTATAGTTCTCGCTCGGCCATCATGTAAAAAGGCCGCATATCCCTGCACGCGCTTTTGTAAACCAATCCCCCAAAGCGGCGGCGTGCGCCACTCAGAACCACTTGCTAAGTTTTCTACACCACCATCGGCAAGCCCCTCACCCATATCGTGCAGCGCTAGATCCGTATACGGATAAATAACTTGATTTCTCAATGCCTTAACAGAGTGTTCATCGCCAGTCACGTACTTAGGTGTGTGACAGGTGTCACAGCCAATTTGATAGAAAAGCACCCGGCCTTTTTGTGCCCGCTCACTTTTAAGATCTCTTGCCTTTGGCACAGCAAGCATTTGACTCATATACACGGTCAAGTCGTGTAGCTTTTTCGGAATATCTAAAGTGCTAGGTGGGTCAATACTTGCGGCAATTAAACACGCTTTTTGGACATCGGTGCAGCTCTCTTTGGCAAAAAGAGGATTAGTAATTCCAATATCATTAACAAATGCGCCGGCAACTTGCTGTTCCAGTGTGCTATGTAAACCCTTAAAGCCAAATCGTCCTATTTTGGTTTGTTGAGTTACAGTATCAGTCACCATATTGTATTTAGCACTGATCCCATCTTGATTGCTATCTTCAGCATCCTGCTGAACTAACAGATCACCCTCGCTGATCGCATCAAGCAACCCCATGCCGTAAACTGCCGGTGCATAGCGCCCAGACAATACAGTATCTTTTTCAAGCTTTCCGTAGTTTAAGTCTGAAAGCTGATATGTTGGCCGCCTTAATCGATAAGCACTTCCATCGGTATATTTTCCTGAAACTTCAATATAAGTAACAGTAACTTGCCCTTCTGGTTTTACGGGGTTGGTTAACTTAGGATGTGACAACCTAATGGCAATAGGCTGTAACTGGCCACCATAGTTCAGATCATGTCCATAGCGATTAGTTTTCAATAACCTAAAGAGCAAAGCTGGCGTTGCTTTACTGCCAGAGCCTGCTAACTTCCCTCGTCCTCCGTCGTTGTGGCAAACTTTGCATGAACGAGCATTAAACAAGGGACCCAGACCATCTCTGTCTTTCGTAATTGCAGGTGAAGCAACCCAAGGATCGCGGAAGAACGAAAAACCATCCCAAAAATCCAATTGCTCCATCGTCGGAACATTTCCCGCAGGGTGAATAAAGGTTCTGTGCGCTGGCCTCCTAGTCGTTACCCCTCCACCGGGATACATTTCTTGCAGAGAAAATTTTGGCACCTTTTCTATTTCGCTATCTGGCACCGCTACCTTCATTGATGTCGCAGCGCTGCTCAGTAACGCTGCCATCGCGACACTTGCTATCAACATTACAAGCTACCAAGAAAAGCCAGTAATGCCGAACGCTGTTCCTTGTCCATAGTAACGTAAGCCTGCTGTGAATGACTCGCTTCCCCTGCGTGCCAAAGAATAGCTTCTTCTATGGTGCGCGCGCGTCCGTCATGCAAGAAGGTTGCTTTTGGGTTCACTGTTTGCACTAAGCCCAAACCCCAAAGCGCAGGCGTTTTCCATTCACTGGCCGATGCCTCACCTTCAGGTCTGCCATCCGCAAGCCCCTCACAGCGCTGGGTGTAAATACACCTTGCACCTTCTTCACAGGCTTCACCTGAAGGAAGCTCTTTGCTCACCTTGCATGATCCCCCCATATCGTGCAGTAACAGATCTGTATAGGGATAAATAACCTGCTGTTCCAGCGCGCTGATATTGGTTTTAGTTTCTTTTAAAGTCACTAAATCTACATCTCCTAACACACTCCCCAGCGCCGTACCCGTTTTAAATCTAGGTACATGACAACTGTGACAATTAGCCGCATAAAACTGAGTACGTCCCGCACTAACCGATTCATCCCAAACACCTGTACTTTCGCTATATCCACGACGCTTTGGCACTGCCAATGTACGGTTGTAAAACTCAACTTGGGCTAGGTCCACGTCGTTCAGATCAACACCATCATGATGCTTGTCGTTTTCAGTTTGCGCTTGAGCGATACACGCATGTTGACTTTCTGTACAAGGCTCTTGAGGGTTAATTGAGTTTGTCACCCCCATGTCTCCACGATATGCACCAGAAATTTGCTGTAATACAGAGCCCGTCACTGCTTTTTGGCCAAAACGCGCTATTTGCTGTTGCCCGGTCACTGGATTAGTTGTGTACGCTGCTCGGCCGGAAATACCATCTCCATCTACGTCCTCAGGATCCGCATAAGCGAGCAGGCTTGACTCCGGAATGCTCTCTAATAAGCCAGAGCCATAAACGTGTGGTGTCACGCGTGGCGAAAATTGCACGTCATCCATAAAGTCGCCATAGGCAAGATCTTTGATTTTATAAACCGGTTTACGTAGGGTGTATTGTTCGCCATCAGCAAATTGGCCTGTAATCGTTTCGTACTCAACCCAAGTATACGCTTCACCGTAAGCTAAACCATCATCTAAGGCACCTCGATACTTTGCGAGCACTCCGGCTGCCCCAAAAATTTGGAGCTGGTCACCGTATATTGGGTCAATATTGCCTTGACTATCACCTATGCGTAAGAACATGCTCGACATTGGCTCATCAGCATTGGTTGGTACTTGTCCACGACCATCTTTAATATGGCAACCCTGACAACTCGTATTATTGAATAACGGTCCCTGACCATCGTGGTTACTTCTAAAGGTATGATCACCGGCTTTAAACACCGCGTCTAATGCAGGTATATCGACAACAGCTGGCAACGCTTGGCTGTAGGCATTTTGATCGATAATATTTGTTGTAGCTTGGCCCGCAGATAAGTGCTCCATTTCATCCGCTTTATTGATAAGTAAAGGAGATAGCCCATCGTTTACTTTGGTTTTGAATGCGTGATTTTCTATTGAAACTGATGTATCAGTTCCGTTATTGTTACTTTCAGTGTTCTTTGTGCTGTCTGCGGAAGAACTTTCAGACCCACCGCCACATGCGCTGAGCGCAGCCAACGTTGAAGCCATTACAAGTGTATTAAGTATGTTTTTCATTTTCAGTGCCCCTACAGCTGATCCGATATACTGGATCAGAAACTGAAAAGGCTGGTATTGCACCAGCCATTTATCGCTTGTTATTAAATGTTTTCTTCAGTGTCTTGTTTTAAGTCTTCTGCAGATACACCTAATGCGTCGATTGCTTTTTGGATAAGATCCGTTTGTGCCGCAAGTGCCGTAATAGCCGCATAGATTGCTTCTTGATCCGCTGCTTTTTGAATTTGCGTGTCAAAAGGCATACCCGCTTTCGCTTTAGTATCAATAACTAAAATAGTATCCATTGTTTTATCGAGTGCGGCTTTTAACTCAATTGCTAGCGCTTCATGGCCTTTGGTAATGAGTAAGTTATGGATACTCGGACCAGATAACTCTAAACCATTTGTGCGAGTGTAAAGACCAAGATAGGTATTACGAATACCTTTAGCATTTAGCCAAATATCGCGGTGTGTGTTATCAGAAAAACACGAATGTTCATCTTCTTGTGAGTCAGTACGAACAGCAATACTCATTCGCTCACCTGCCAATTCGCCAAAACTCAAACGACCCATACTTTCCAACATGGCACCTAAGTTTTTAGCTGCATTTTCTGCTTTAACAGTATCTTGATAGTGGAAACCTGTTTCTGGGTGCCATGCGTCAACAACACTTTGTAAGTCCTCAACTAAAAGTTGTGCAGCCGCTTTAAGATATGCGCCACGACGGTTACAGATCTCGTCATCAGCACCTTGCTCACCTGATGTACAGGTTCTACCGTTATCTTCTTGTGCAGGAATTGTAGCGGTTGTGTAGTAATCCGTCACAGGACGGTGACCAGCAGTGTAGTCACGCTGTGCAGTGTAAGTTAAATCCGCATTTAAATCCTGACCCCATAACAAAAATTCAATTGCGTGATAGCCAGAAGTCACATTTGCTTCCTCACCATCTAACTCAAATTTTTCTCTGATCAGATCTGCTGTGATCTGTGGAAATTCGAGTGCATCTTGAATGATATTGCCACCAGCTTGATACACCGTGGCATTACCGCGTGCCTCGTTACCATCCATGTCGATAGTATAATCAATCAATGCCTCAGCTAATGGCCAAGCATTAATTGCCCCTTCAGGGCCTTGACCATCTTCAAGCACTGATTCACCATTTGCATTTTTAATTAACGCGTCAATTGGACCTTCACGGAATCTAAACACTTCAGATTGCCCATATGACTCACGCGCACTTAGCCAAGCTTGTTTAGCTGCAACAAAGTGCGCCTCTGTTGGTTCAGCAACAAAATTATCAATTGCAGTTTTTAATGCTTGCGCGTCCGTCAAAGAGTCTGAATATACGACGTAAGCATGCTCAGCATTAGTTGCAACGACGTTTTCAAACGTTGCGACCGCTTTAACAACTTCATTATCTTTACCGTTAGTCTGCTCTGCCTGACCTGTACCAGTATCAACTGGAGGCGTCACTTTATTGTCATCGCCGCCACAAGCCGCCAAAACGCCTACACAAACTAAAGAGAGCGCAAGATTTTTAATATTTTTCACAATTATACCCAGATTTTGTATGGTTATTATTAGCGGGGGGGGATGTTAACTAACAATCGACATGCGTTCAATAATTATTTTCATTTAGATTTACAGACTTATTAAAGGACCATGATAAACTTCTATAAATCAATTAGATGTTAAAAAGGAGATAATACTAGTTGTTTGATTATGCAAGAAATTAAAACTTTTTAACGTATTGAAGCTTTAAACTTCTGCCAGTGCCGGGCATTTTTCCGTCTAGCATGCGCGGCTCAAAAACATCGTAATGTTTATCAAACAAATTCGCCGCTTTGAGGGCAATTGATTGTTTATTTGACAACTTCCATAAAAAGGAACCACCAAACAAAAAATAAGCTTTTTGATCAACACTGTCTATCGTATCAGGCTCAGGACTTTGAACAAAAACAGCGTCTCGCCAAATTGCGTTCAGACTAATTTGAAAAGCGCCTGCTTTATGTGTGACTGCAGCCGCAGCAAAACGTTTAAAGCTTGGATTAAAAGGCTCATCGAATAAATGGGTGTAACCAAGCTCAAACCAAGTGACGCTGGATAAGTTAAATTTACCGTTAAACTCATATCCTTTCATATTCGTGTTGAAGATATTTTGAAACGTAAAGCGCCCAAGTTGGGCCCTGATTGGCACAAGGTTAATGAAGTCTTTCAACTGGTTTTCAAACAATACGAGGTCCAGCTCCCATTTTTCCCGTTGTGTATGCCACACAAGCTCTGTTGTTTTTACATACTCCGACGTCAGGTTTGGGTTACCCACTGTTACATCATCGTTCGAATTCAGTTCATTGCTGACCGGGGTTCTGAATGACTCACCATACTGCAGTTTAATAGTATCATGCTCAGAAAGTGAATAAATGGTGGCGATGCGAGGAGAAAACTTGCTATCAATATGTTTTACGTCATCATATCTGGCGCCAACAAATAGCGTTAATCTTTCACCATAATTATATTTTAGTTGTCCATATACAGCTGTTGAGTCGAAAGATTGCAATAAGTTGTTGAAGGGAACGTGAGGTTTAACTTTACGGATGTAGCCTTGGTAATATTCTTCACCAATATTCACATCACCCAGCTCAAAGTCGTAGTAGCTTGAGTTAATACCCGCTTCAGATTGCTTTTCCTCTGAATATTCTGCACCAAAATTAAATGACAAAGTTGGATCGAAACGGTATGCAATATCAAAGTTAAACGTAAGGTCTTTTGACTGCCAAGATGGCCCGACAAAAAAGTCATGCTCCAAACCCAGCTCTTCACCAGAGGCAATAAGTCCTGCAGAGTCAATATCATGTCTGATATAGCGTATTGAGGTATCTACATCAAATTGATTGTTACTGAGCAATGTATACTCTAAAGAAAGCGCAGTATTGCGACTTTTATGAAAATTGTTATTTGACCATCCCGCCAAGTTTACAAACCCATCGAGCTTAGTTTGGTTGTGCCATGCCGACAGTTTCAACTTTTGCCAATTTGTACCTAATTCAACAAAGTAGCTTTCATATGGATCCCTGATCCCCTGTCGGTATTGTTCGCCATCCTGTCCTTGCCACGAGACATTACTGAAAATTGATAAGGTGTCTGAAAGTTTATGATTAAAACTGGCCGCTAACTGGTTGTAACCATTTTCCCCAACACCCAAACTGACTTGATTACGCGCTTTGAGTGTCACAATATTCATGACACCCAAAAATGCATTACTACCATATAAAGCAGAACCTGGGCCGCGAATAAATTCAACTTTATCAATCATCTCAACAGCAATGTGTGGCATGTAAACAGAAGCCTTACCAAAAGACGCTTCATTGAGCCTCTGACCATTGATCATCACCAGTACATTACCACTATCTAAATACACGCCCCGAGTGTGCTCTTTGGGCACAGCGCCAACCCAGTCTCCCCGAGTTGATTGGAACCCAGGCACATAATTCATTAAGTCATATACATTGGCAATGCCAAGCAGTGCCATGTGCTGTTGTGTAAAAACAGTAATACTGGAGGGAACAGACGCACGAGTTTCATCTGTTTTTGTCGCTAAACTAATATTGACGTCAAGAAGCTCTTCAAAAGAAAGGTCAAAAAGGTCTGGATCATTATTTGCGAATACGGCTGTATTTGCCTGCGTAGCAAACAAAAGCGCTAAAGAGATCTTTAAGGATTTTACCATAGCTCAGCCTAACAACATGCACTGCTAACTGACACCATGTAAATTAAATGATAACAGCACAGCGACCTTCATTTCTTACTAATAATACAAATGATAGGCTGCCGTGCAAGCTTTAATGTGTAATTTATTGAAATTTATGTAGCAATCGCTTGTTTAGCTTTAAAATACTTCACCAGTCCAATGATTGAAGCTGCAATCCAAAATAACTCAATAACAAAACTTGCCAAGTTAAAGTTATAACACAAGCTGATCAGCAACAAAATTGCGCCTGTCAGATTCATGAGGTTATAGGTTAAGCTCTCAGGAGATGCTTTACCCAATTGCAACATAAAGAATGCACCCACTACTAAGCCAGTACCACTCATACCAATTACATCAAATAATAAATCAATCATGTTTTTGTCCATAAACGCCCACACGTAGGCAATTTAATGTTCACCCAAACACACTGGCCCAAATCCATGGGAAGGGTGATTTTCAATCGTTGAAACAGCACAAACTGGCTAATACTATCAGTAGACCTGTTTTTAAAAAGGATATATGTCCGCTATTTAAGTAACCTCAGCTGCGGATAAGAGTTTTGACGGTTCGCAATAAAGACATTGCGACTATTTCGACATCCAATGATGATATTTCGCCCAATATCAAGGTAAATTCGCTTATGTTCAACTGAGGTTGCTGAAGCTACTTAGCTCGCACTTTGCCGCCAATAAATTTTATGGCAGGTGTCCCCCTGATTAACATCTCACGAGCAAAAACTTGCCCACAGTTTGGACAGTGAAGATTATCAAGTGTGTGGTTTTTGACAATGCGTTCAATGAAACACTTTACTAACGCACCTTTGCCACCTTTTCGGTATTTGAAAAGAGCGGCTGAGCAGTGGGCACAATAGATATCGATGGTCTTCGTTGGAGCCTTCTTATTTGGTTTTGCCAAAACTTACCCTGTGATACTTAAAATGACCCCCATTAAAACAAACTGACAGATGTGATAGCCACCATTTATTAAAAATAATCTAAACGGTCGTTGCTCAAAGATGTAACTGATACCTAATGCAGTGGATACAAGTCCAGCGCCAACCATACAGCCCAATAGAAAAGAATCGAATAACGGAGGATCGCTGCCTAACAGCAAAGCCATGCTCATAGAGGCACATAATGCAAGCACCAACGCTCCTCCATAAATAAGTTTAGGGTCGCTTTGTTTTAGGTCCAGCTCAGTTAGCCCACACCCTTCTAGCCATGCATTACCAAATAGCCACGGAGAGTACCACAGCCCTCCCAACATGAAAGACGATAATGCAGCCAAAAGTATGGCGCCATAATTTAAATCGAATATTTGCATAAGATTAGTTGATATCTACTCATCATTTCAATTTAGTAAATAACCGTTCTGCTAGCAAACCAAGGTGAAAAATTACTTTTGAGCTGGGCGTTTTTGTAATTTTCTTTGTAGTGTTCGTCGATGCATATTGAGTTGCCGAGCGGTTTCTGACACATTACCGTTGTTGAGCTTGAGCACCTGTTGAATATGCTCCCACTCAACTCGCTCCGCCGACATCGTTTGCGAGCAAGATATAGCGTCCGTGTTCTGTCCCAGCAAGGTTTTTACAATTAAGCTGGTGTCCGCAGGCTTAGTGAGATAATCGTCCGCACCTTTTTTCACTGCATCAACCGCAGTAGCAATACTAGCAAACCCTGTAAGCAACACTATTTTGCTTAATGGTAACTTAGCTCTGATTTGCTCGATATAATTTAGCCCTGATTCTCCGGCAAGATTCATATCAAGTAACACATAACTAGGTTGCCAAGATTGGCAATCATTTAAGATGTTCGCAGCCTCATTTGTAATCTTCGACTCAAAACCAAACTTGCTTAAACGTCTGGCTAACGCATTAGAAAATGCGACATCATCTTCAATAATTAGCATTTTCATTCGCTTTTCTCTTTCATAATCAGCGGTAACCTAACAACCGTTGTTGCCCCCAGATTTGGATGATTTTCTATTGTCATTACTCCGTTCAATCGCTCTAATGTCGCGTGCGACAGCAACAATGCCATACCGAACCCATGCTCACTGGGAATAAGTTCATGTCCTAACATGACTAGTTTATCAGGCTCGATCCCTGCGCCATGATCAGTAATAGAGAATTGCCATGTTTTATTAATAATTTTACTGGTGATCAATAAATCCGTGTGGTTGGACTGTTCATTAGCCCGGGCAGAATTTGCAACAATATTGAGTAGTGCCGGCACGAGCATCGGATCGGCACTAACATCCCCATGCGCATGTTGCTCCACCACATCAAAGCGCTGCTCAGGGTATTGCATCACAACTAACTCGTTCAATGTTTTTAATATATTTTCAATGCTTTGAGAACGTTCAGATGTCGTATTTCTTAAGTATTCAGCTTGCGCTCGAAAACCATCTAAATGAGTTTTACATTGTCCAAGCGCTTGTTCAAAATCTTGCCACAACTCGTGTTGCGGGGTTTCTTCTTTTAACTCTTCAAACAGCATATTCAGTGTACCTATCGGAGTTGCTAACTGATGAGTTACTTGTGCACCTGCGGCCCCTAATGCCATCATTTGCTCGTTCTTAAGCTGCTTTTCTCTTACTCTTGCTAGGCTCTTTTCTCTTTGTTGCAACTTGTGGGCCAAAGCCATGACGACAAACACAATAACAAGTACACTAAATACAAAATTAACGAGCATCCCTTGTAGGTGTCCAGTCATGTCCACGTGATGCACATGCTCCATCGGCATGCTAAAAAACAGATACAAATAGCTCGCCACCGCCAAACTTGAGATCAACAGTACATACTTTTTAGGTAAGGTAACTGCCGCTATAACGATAGGTAAAAGTAGCAAAGACACAAAGGCATTACTTGCCCCCCCCGACAGTGACAATAAAATTGTCAAAAAAACAATATCAGCCAGTAGTTGTAACAACATCCCTGAGAAGGCTGCTTCATGGGTATTTCGATAAGCATATACGCTAACGAGTTGAAATACCGACTCCAACGCTATCACTGTAAGTGCGGGAAACAAATCAATGTCTTTAGAAAACATGTAGGTACTGGCTAGCACCATAGTTAATTGAACGACTATCGCAATTGTTCTTAGAAGTAACAACCTTCCAATCGCTGAACTGGGAGAAAATGCAATCATAGCTTTTTAAAAGATATTAAAAATTGGCGATAATCTATCGGACTCAGATTAAATAACAAGAACTAAATATTTAGATCAGTCTTCCATATGCAGTGAAAACTCTGGACATGGAGTACCTTGATGAAAAACAAGCCGCCAACTTTGTTGCTCTAAACGCCATAAAGACATTCTAACAGAATAACTGAGAGGATATTTCACACTTCGCCGGTAAGCAGCTTGATAACTAAGTTGGACAAGGTTTTCTGCCAGCATACGCCCAGTAAATGCTTGATTATAAAACTGTGGCACCTTTTCATCGGGCAACCTTGAAAGCACATGCGTTTTATTAAACATTAGACCATTGGCCGATATCTCATAAAAGTCATCACTTAATAACTGGTCCAACATATCGCCCGAACGCCTTACACTCGGCTCTAATAACTGCCTTTCTAATGTGATTAGGTGTTCTAGCAACTCAGATTTAATTTTGTTCGTCATAATACCTTATAGATCAAGGCATACCATACACCAAGTCTAGTTCAGGCAACGCCTTAAAAGCAATATCAACTGGTGATCAGTTGTGATATTTGATATAAACGCAGGCAAATGACCGCTGGTCAGACAAGAATGAGAACATTATGATTTATGCAAAAATTACGGGATGGGGGAAGTGCGTTCCACCAGCCAAGATTACAAATGACGAACTAAGCCAAATTGTTGATACCAATGATGAGTGGATCAGTACCCGCACAGGCATCAAAGAGCGCAGAGTCAGTCATGTGAGTACTGTTGAACTTGCCACTATTGCAAGTAAACATGCATTGGCTTGCGCAGGGCTCTCTGGCAAAGATATAGATCTCGTTCTTTTAGCTACCTGTACACCCTCAACAGTTGTTGCAAATTCAGCATCATTGGTACAGAAAAATATTGGTGCAACTGGCGCTGCGGCTTGTGACACCAATGCTGCATGTTCTGGGTTTTTATATGCACTACAAAACGCGACAGCTCAAATTCAAGCAGGAATGATTAAGCGTGCTGTTGTCGTTGCAGCTGAGCGAATGACCTGGTATGTGAACTGGGCAAAGCGAGACAGCGCCGTATTATTCGGTGATGGTGCTGGTGCCGTAATATTAGAGGCAAGTGAAGAGCCTTGTGGGCTTTTAGGCACTAAAACAGGCTGTGATAGTGAAGATAGAGACATTTTACATATCGCTAACTACGGTACTGATATGAATAAGTACCAGCCAACAGGGCCGTCTGATCTGTTATTTGAAGGTCGTGAAATATTTAAGCGTGCGGTTAAAGGTATGAGCGAAGCATGTGATGATGTACTGTCTCAAGCTAAGCTGCAATTGGAGGATATTGATGTATTAGTACCTCACCAAGCCAATTTACGCATCATTCAAGCCATTCAGCAACGTCTTGACATTGCTGATGATAAAGTGATGGTCAATATCGATAAATACGGCAACACATCAGCTGCGACTATTGCCATAGCATTGTGTGAAGCGGTCGAGAATGGCTTAATTAAGCCACATAGCAACATCATGTCTGCGGCATTCGGTGCCGGACTAACATGGGCAGCAAGCTATATTAAATGGGGTGACAGAATCACACCTATCGCGCAAAGTGATGCAGCTTTAGCTCCTTGTGATAAAACCGGTCTCGAATTGATAGAGCCAGCGGTACAAGCGTGTAGAGCTACAACGCTTAACTAAGTAGTCTATTTTAAAGCTAAAAAACCTTGTCGGTAGCACCGCTACCGACAAGGTACCTACATCCATGTAGGTAAGGCAAAAATTTCGTGATGCCGTCGTTCTAAATAAGAAATTTTTAACGCCGCTACCATCAGGTTTAATCCCTTAAAATGAATAAGTGTAATTGCGGATTGGTCTAAATAAAGCGGTCGCTTTGTCCCCTGCTTGAATGATAAAATCCGCCAATCCATTTAAGTAGGGGAAGCACTTTGTTTAAACCACATACTGAAATTAGCCAATTAGAACCACAAGCAATTTGGCAGTTTTTCGACCAGATCTGCGCAATACCTCATCCATCAAAACACGAAGAAGCGCTCGCACAGTTTATTGTTGACTGGGCAAACTCACAAAACCTTGAAGTTCGCCGTGACAAAGTTGGTAATGTTTTTATTAAAAAGCCAGCCACTACGGGTATGGAAAATAGAAAGCCTGTTGTGTTGCAAGCCCACATCGATATGGTGCCACAAAAAAATAACGATACGGACCATGACTTTACCAAAGATCCCATCAAGCCCTATATTGACGGCGAATGGGTAACTGCAACAGGCACAACCTTAGGTGCAGACAATGGCATCGGTATGGCATCCTGTTTAGCTGTTTTGGCCGCTGATGACATCGCCCATGGTCCATTAGAAGTATTACTTACGATTGACGAAGAAGCAGGCATGACTGGCGCATTTGGCTTGGAAACAGGCTGGTTAGAAGGCGACATTTTGCTTAACACCGACTCTGAGCAGGAAGGCGAAATATACATGGGTTGTGCAGGCGGTGTAGACGCTAGCCTGGTATTAACGATTGAACGCGAAGAAGTTCCAAATTTGAGTCATTTTGAAGTTGCATTGAAAGGCCTCAAAGGGGGTCACTCTGGCGTAGATATTCATACTGGTCGCGCGAACGCAAACAAACTCCTCGCTCGCTTTTTGAAAAACCACATAAATGGCATTGATTTACGACTCGTGTCTATCAAAGGTGGCTCTTTGCGTAACGCCATTCCACGCGAAGCATACGCGCATATCGCTCTACCCCAATCTCAAGTTGAGCAATTTAAGCATGCATTAGCCCAATTTGAACAGCTTGTAAAAGAAGAGTTGTCGAGTATTGAAACCAATATTTGCTTATCCGCATTGAGCATTGCACCATCACATTTACCGTTAACTAACCAAAGCCAAAACCAATTGTTAGCCTTGCTCAACGCCTGTCCAAATGGCGTTGTGCGCATGAGCGATGATATTGCTGGTGTCGTTGAAACATCTCTGAACATGGGCGTGATTTCAACAAATGACGAGCAGATGGAAGTATTGTGCTTAATACGCTCATTGATTGATTCTGGTAGAGAAGACGTCGCAGGCACATTAAGCTCACTTGCTTCTCTAGCTGGTGCCGAAGTCGCATTCTCTGGCGCATACCCAGGTTGGAAACCGGATCCAAACTCGCAAATAACCGCTATATTTCGTGATGTTTACGAAGGCATTTATGGTAAAAAGCCTGACATCATGGTTATCCATGCGGGGCTTGAATGTGGCCTGTTCAAAGAACCTTACCCAAATATGGACATGATCTCATTCGGTCCTACGATTAAATTCCCACACTCACCTGACGAAAAAGTAAAAATTGACACGGTTGGTTTGTACTGGGAGCAAATGAAAGCAATTTTGGCAAATATCCCGAAAATATAACCACTCAAATAGCAGGCATTTCTCAATGCCTGCTTTCATTCTCTATTTATTCGCCTTTATAACGTGCTTGCAAATAATTAAATGTCGCCCTCAGTCCCAATCCTTCGCCACCAACTGGACGACCAGGTAATGGGCGTAAGTTCCATGCCATCACATCAAAATGTACCCAAGGAGTTTGTTCTGGTTCTACAAATTCTTGGAGATAGAGAGCTGCGGTAATGGCACCACCAAACGGCGTAGTACCACAGTTAGCGATATCTGCAATGTCGCTTTTAAAGAGCGCTTTATATTGACTAAACAGGGGTAATTGCCAAACAGGGTCTTGATGCGATAACCCTTGTTGCATCAAATCCTGTGCTAGCTGTGTGTCTGTACTAAAAAAGCCTGGTAATTCGGTACCCAGTGCAACACGACAAGCACCCGTTAAAGTAGCAAAATCGATCAGCAGATCGGGTGATTCATTTTGCGCTTCTGCTAGCGCGTCGCAAAGCACCAACCGCCCTTCAGCATCCGTATTATCGATTTCTACTGTAATACCTTTGCGAGTTTTGATCACATCCCCTGGTCTAAATGCATTTTTAGAAACAGCATTTTCTACCGCTGGCACCAACACACGCAAACGGACTGGCAAATTCGCAGCCATGATCATGTGAGCAAGACCCAGAACATGAGCCGCTCCCCCCATGTCTTTTTTCATGTTGCGCATACCAGATGCTGGCTTTAGATCTAAACCACCCGAGTCGAAGCACACTCCTTTGCCAACTAGTGTCAACTTCGGATGCTTATTCTCACCCCAAGTTAAATCCAATAGCCTTGGCTTATTATCACTTGCTCGGCCAACCATGTGGATCGTCGGGTAATTCTGTTCTAATAATTCATCACCGATGATCTGGCTAAAGTCACCGCCAAACTGTTCAGCGAGCTCAGTCATTACCTCAGCTAAGTGCTGAGGCATCATATCAGCGGCTGGCGTGTTAATAAGATCTCTCACCAAATAAATTGCTTGAGCACTGTGCATCACTTCATCAAAGATTTGCTTATCTGAGATGGCAAGCTGAGCCTCTACTTTCGATACCTCTTTGTAGGCGGAAAATTGATATGCACCAAGAACAAAAGAGAGCGCCTGTTGTTCTACAAACTGACTGTCACCTTGAATTTGGTATATACCTTGCGGCAACTGCTTTGCCAAGTCACCAGCAAGCCACATTGATTCAAGAGAATCAACTACGCAAACAACGGCAGCAAGCTCTGACGTTTCAAGGTTTGGGATCAAAAATGGTGTTGAACTATCGGATTTACCTGAAGCGACGATAGTTTTAACCAGTTTATCTTGGGTAGTTAACCAAGTTTCCAGTTGTGATTTAACGATAAAGTGAATAGGAATGCCTGTATTGGCATGAAGAAGTAATCCGCGCATCATAATTTGTCTCATACTTTTAGCAAGTCTGCGTCAAGAATAACAAGTTATATGCTTTAAATCACTTATTTACGCGATGATTTATTCCCTAAAGAAAAAGAGCTCGGTAAGACATCTACACCTACCCATTGCCCTAACTTTACAATAAGTGGGATAGTCACCGGCGCAAATGGCAGAACAGCAAAAACACCTAACCCTAGGCCTTTCAATAAATCAAGAAACTGTTCATTGGCTATTTTTAATTCTGCTTTATCCGCTTTTCCCTTGGTGTAGCGTTTGTAAATCTCAAGCATTTCTTTCGTTTCTTGTTTTTCTTGAGACAAAGCAGCTTTGAGCTCTAACATCACTCGACGCAACCTTACTTGCTGCTTACGCTTTCCGATACGTACAACACGTATCGGCGCTTTATGTATTACTCTGATCAGCTTCATAAAGTGCCGTTTTCAAACTATTTGTACCAAGTTTAGCAAATTTTCATTTGATGATACTATGTGATTTTAGTCTTAGCGAGTTAAAACAATGTGTAGCCAAAAAACAAAAGAACTAGAAGAACCACAAAAACCAAAACCTGATGAATGTTGCGGCGGAGGCAGTTGCTGTCCCTGTGTATGGGATGTTTACCGACAAAAGCGCAAAGAATGGTCAAACCACATACAAACCAAACAAATTATGAACAATTAATCGTCTCTCATATTTGCACTTAAAATTTCATTTCCCCCACTATTCTCACCATTTTTTGAAGTTTTTATTTATCTAACCCCCAGTAATTGAACAAAATTATTTAAAAATTTGCCTTTAGCAAAATCACTGCTACGGTTAAAACGGGTGCAAAGAAAGTTTGCATCCCAAGTTAATGATATGTATATATAAGTTGAAAATAAGAGCAAACATGAGTTTTGTGTAAAGCTTATGACAACAATAATCAAACTGGGGAAACAGGATGAAACTACAACTAAACGCGATTAGTCGTGCAATTACTTATGCAATCGCTTCAACTGCGTCTGTTGGAATATTTTCTACTGCCGCGATGGCAGAAGAAGATGGCGCCAAGAAAGAAAAGATCGAAAAAATTGCAGTCGTTGGTTCTCGTGCAGCACCGCGCTCGGTCGGTGACTCACCAGTGCCTGTTGACATCATCGGAGGTGAAGAGTTAAGTAAAGCTGGTGGTGACGACATGTTAGAGCTTTTGAAAGGCTCAGTTCCTTCACTTAATGTGCATCAAAATCCAATCAGCGATGCCGCTTCTTTGGTTCGCCCAGCTAACTTGCGTGGTCTCCCAGCGGACAGCACATTAATACTACTTAACGGTAAACGTCGCCACCGTTCTTCAGTTATTGCATTTTTAGGCGGCGGAATTAACGATGGTGCACAAGGGCCTGATATCTCTGTTATTCCGAGTATCGCTCTCAAGCAAGTGGAAGTTTTGCGTGATGGTGCTGCCGCTCAATACGGTTCAGATGCGATCGCAGGTGTTATCAACTTCGTGCTAAAAGATGCCTCAGAGGGTGGTAGCTTTTCTGTTAAGCATGGCCAATATTTTGAAGGTGATGGCGACACTACAACCTTTGAAGGTAACGTAGGTTTACCATTCTCTGATGATGGTTTTGCAAACTTAAGCTTCCAATACAAAAATGCTGATCCTACAAGCCGAAGTGTGCAGCGACCAGATGCAGCAGCCTATGCAAACGCTGGAGTGCCGGGCGTTCGTAGCCCAGCTCAGGTCTGGGGCGCACCAGAAATTAAAGATGATATCAGCTTATTTGGTAATGTAGGTTTAGATCTTTCTAACGATTCTCAGTTTTACATGTTCGGCAACTACTCTGAGCGTGATGTGAAAGGTGGCTTCTACTATCGTAACCCTCAAACCCGCCCTCAGGTATATTCGAATGATGGTGGTGAAACATTACTTGTCGCAGATTTAGATGGCTTGGATAGCGGTATTGCATGTCCAACAATCAACCTTAAAGATTCTGATGGGAATCAAATCCTTGACGTATCAACTATTCCTGAATATCAACAAATCGCAGCCAACACTGACTTGGGCAATAACTGTTTTGCCTTTAACGAAATTTTGCCAGCAGGCTTTACGCCGTTCTTCGGTGGTAATATCACAGATACGTCTTTAACTATTGGTACCAAAGGTGAAATCACTGACGGATTCATGAAAGGTGCCTACTATGATTTAAGCGGCTCGGTTGGCCGTAACGAATCTCGTTATTTTATTACCAATACAGTTAACGCATCACTTGGTGCTGAAACTCCCATGGAGTTTAGCCCAGGTAAATACATCCAACTTGAGAAAAACTTTAATGCTGATATTTCAAAAGGCTATGATTTCGGCCTAGCCTATGACGTAAACGTTGCTGGTGGTTTAGAGTGGCATGAAGAAACCTTCGAAGTAATTGCCGGTGATGAGGCCTCTTTTATCGCAGGTCCTTTAACAGAGCAAGGTTTCGGTATCGGTTCAAACGGTTTCCCAGGTTTTAAACCTTCAGCAGCAGGTGAATATAGCCGTCGCAACTATGCAGCCTATATCGACATTGAAACTCCGTTCACAGAAGAGTTCTTAATGGGTTGGGCGCTTCGTTTCGAAGACTATGATTCGTTTGGTTCAACCACCAACTACAAGGTAACCGCGCAATTCCAAGCGACTGACGACCTTTCATTCCGTGGCTCTGTCAGTACAGGTTTCCGTGCACCAACTGTTGGTCAAGCAAACGTCAGTAACGTTCAAACTAACTTAAGTAGCGGTGTGTTAGTTGACTCAGCATTGCTACCACCAACAAACCCTGTATCACAAATTCTAGGTGGTACAGAACTCCAACCAGAAGAGTCTGATAGCTATACATTGGGTGCAGTTTATCAATCTGGTGATTTATTCATGACGATTGATTACTACAACATTCAAGTTTCAGACCGTATCAGCCAGTCTGATAAAATCAACTTAACACCTACTCAAAAGGCTGCATTGAAAGCAGATGGCGTACCTAATGTTGACAGCATAGCGCAGGTAAGTTTCTTTACAAACGACTTTGATACAACCACGCAGGGTGTTGACGTAGTAGCGAACTATTCAATGGACCTTTTAGGCGGCTACTCAACATTTGCGTTTGCTTACAATTGGAATGACACTGAAGTTGATAAGTTCTCGGCTATTACGGGCGATTTCAAGGTTAAGCGTTTGGAAAAAGACTTACCTAATCATCGTGCAACCCTGACTTGGACTCAGCAATGGGAAGACTTTACGGGCTTTGTTCGTTATAACTACTTCGGTGAGTATCAAGGTGTGCACGTAGATTATGATGCAACCGCTATCATGGCTGACCCATCTGTGACATTTGATGCAGAAGTAACCTACTTCGCGACTGAAAATATCAGTCTTACATTAGGTGCTAACAACATCTTCGACCAAGAACCAGAGAAGCTTGATTTCGAGCGTGCTACAGGTATTCCAAACAACAATTGGGGTGGTAAGTACTACGAAACCTCGCCTTATGGCATTAACGGTGGTTTCTACTACGTGAAAGCAACCTATACCTTCTAATTTTTTACTGTAACCCAGCAGTAAAGGCGAAATGGCATTGGCTATTTCGCCTTTTTATTTTTATTATCTAGTTATCTGAAGTTATCTACTATCCAACCATGTTATTGATCCAAAGAGCCAATGAGTTAATGGCGGAAAATAAGCTCAGGGAAGCTGAGTTTATGTTCAAAGCAGTCCTAAAAGAAAATAACAAAAATGGCCCTGCACTGTTCGGCTTAGGCCGTATATGCATTCAATTAGAAGAGTATGACAGCGCAATTTACTATCTACGCAGAGCCTGTGAGCATTTGCCAAAAGAACTTGATCCATTGTTTGCCCTTGCCGAGTGCTTTATCAAAGTCGGTTCGCCGGTTGACGCGAAAACAGTGCTTGAATATACCCTAAGTACCGCACGCGATAATGCACTAGCCCACTACAAATTAGGTCAGTTTTATCTAGATTACGGTTTTATAGATAAAGCAAGAAAAACCTTCGAATTAGGACTAAAATGCTCGATTCACCCAGTTACAGCATATATGCTTTATGAACTCGTGCAAATAACACAATCTTCTGCACAATCCAGATACCTCCCACCATTGGAGCAATTACTTGAAGTATATAACGACAAACGCCTAAAAATCGTTACTCTCTATGCTTTGGGTAAGTGTCATCACAGACTTGAGAACTATAAAGAGGCCTTTGAGGCATTTAAATTAGCAAACGAAATGCAACTCGAATTCTGTGACTTTCGTACAGAAAATATGTTGCCCTTTTTTAACGAGTTAAAAACGCAATTTGGTGACGCCTATTTCAAGAAACCGACAGACCGAGTGGCAACAACATTTACTCCGACCTTCATTTTAGGGCTGCCCAGAACCGGCTCTACTTTATTAGAACAAATGTTGGTTCAACATAGTGAGGTTGGAAGTCTGGGCGAGAGTACGGTCATTAGTGACACAATTGTGCCTTTCCTTGAGAAACGTTCAGAAACACGTTTTCCTTATTGCATGGTCAATTTAAGTAACTCGGCTTTGGACTATTGCCGTGGCTTATATGTGAAAGAAATTAAAAAGCACCGTGTAGGTGATGAAGTTGTGATCAACAAGCTACCGGCAAACTTTCAAAATATTGGCTTAATTTATAGACTATTTCCCGACGCTCGCTTCATTCATTTAACAAGAGATATTAATGCAACGGCTTGGTCAGTTTATAGTAACCATTTTGCAGCTGACGAACCTTATTTTTGCTCGCTACCTGAGTTTATGACTTATGCGCGTGCCGAAGAAGACGTCACGACACACTTTAAACAATATTTACCAGAAAAAATTCTTACTGTTAAATATGAAGATTTGCTAGCACAACCACAAAAAACAATCACTCGAGCCCTCAACTTCATTGGTCAAAAATTCGAACCTGAATGTTTGGAGTTTTACAAGGATCACCGAGCGGTTACAACATTAAGTAAAGCGCAAGTACGCAAACCAATCAGCAAGGCACCTCTGTCAAGCTGGCGCCATTATGAAGCACAAATCAATGAATTTGTTAGCGACGAGAGTGACGCTCAAACCAATCAAGTAAGTCCTTAAATTGATCCTGATGTGCATGCCTATGTGTCAGCATGTCGATATGGCCATAGTTGTGACTATGGCCATGCTGCTTGCCATAAATTTTCATTTCCTGCACACCTAAACCCGACTCTTCAATAAACTTCTTTATGTCAATTGGCTGAGCCAATGCTTTATCTTTAACGCCAGCAATGTGTAATGTGGGTGGTAATGTCAAAGCACGTAGCTTTTTTGCGTAATCAAAACCATCATCACTGTCTATCCAAGGCCTGCGTTTAGCCCACTGCGCTCCCTGTTGATGCGATTTGCGAGTTTCGTTGTCACTTCCCCAACGCAAAGCTTTGGCGGGTAAATAGCCGTGCTTTTTCGCGTATAAAGGAGCCAACCCATACCACATTAAATTAGCTTGTAGGTATTTACTCACATGATGATTATGTAAACTACGTTTGGTTCCAAAATATACACATGCATCCACCTGTTTAATCGACTCAACAAAGCGGGCAAAATAACTATTCATCAATACGCCACCCCAAGAGTGAGCAACCCAAAACCTTGGAAACTCACCACTATGTTGTTTGATGAATTCAACCATTGCGGGAATATCTTCTAATATGGCTTCAGTTTGCCCATATTGAGAATTTGCCGATATCGCGGGTAAACTATTTCCCCTCCCTCGTAAATCAGCAACATAACAGCGATAACCCTTTGACGCCAAGAATGGCGCTAACCCTTTGTTACTCTCTGTATAAAATATTTTGCCATTCTCTACCGCTCCGTGCATAAAAAAAACGGCTGGTCCATTACTATCAGGCGTCGCAATATACCTTAAATGCAACGACTGTTCAGGGCTAAAATTGATAGATAAAGATGTTTGTTCGATCATCGTGTTGACAGGTTTATTATTATATTAAACTCATCCTACCAGTAGATTGCAGGCCCTGCAATTACTCAATAATTGCTGGTGGCATGTGTTTGTCACTATTCGGTATAATGAAAAATCAGCAAGAAATTAAGTGAATTTACATGCACAGTAGAAATAAACATAAAAATGGCTATGACTTTGATGCGCTAGTTAGTGCGTTGCCGGAACTGGCTAAATTTCTGATAGTTACCCCTAGAAATACAACCAGCATCGATTTCACTAACCGTAATGCCGTAGTATGTTTAAATAAGGCGCTCCTTAAGTTCCACTACGGTGTACAGTATTGGGAACTAGGAGGAGATTTCCTATGTCCCCCCGTCCCAGGCCGTGCAGATTATATTCACGCACTTGCCGATCTACTCAAAATGACAAGTCAAGAGCGATTGATTTCTAACGTGAATATTCTTGATATAGGTACTGGTGCGAATTTAATTTACCCTTTGGTTGGATTTGCAGAATATGGCTGGCAGTTTGAAGGCTCGGATATCAACCCTTCAGCGTTAAAGTGTGCACAAGCAATAATTGACGCAAATAAACTGAAAATTAAATTACATCAACAGCAAAATCCGCAAAACATATTTCATGGGGTCATCAAGCCAAATCAATACTTTGATATTACTATGTGCAACCCACCCTTTCATGCAGATGAACAAGCCGCCACACAAGGTACACAACGAAAATGGCGCAATCTAAATCGACGTCCAAGCAACTCACTCAATTTCGGCGGAAACAATAACGAACTCTGGTGTGAGGGCGGGGAAAGGCGATTTATAAAAACTATGATCCGCGAGAGTAAAGACTTTGCTGATCAGGTCGGCTGGTTCACTTGCTTGGTGTCGAATAAAGACAACCTATTCCCGCTCAAAAAAGCACTTAAAAAACTAGAACCAGAAGAGATCAAAGTGGTAAAAATGGCTCAAGGTCAAAAACAAAGCCGATTTTTGGCTTGGCGATTTAACTAACGCGTAAAGTGTTGCTTGTGTTGTGATACACAAGCAACGAGAAAGTTAAACGTTTATTTTCGACTTACACCAACTTAAAGTCGATACGACCATCACAACAATTAGCCCCGCAAGTAAACCAAACAGCGCATTGAATACACTTGGTAATACATAAGCCAATGCCGCTACACTTTGAGACGCAATATCGACACTAACAGCACCAATATACTCAGATACAAAATGCCAACCATGGGTAAGAATGCCACCACCGACCATAAACATCGCTACAGTTCCCGCAATTGCTAATAGCTTCATAAGCTTGGGAGCAAATGATAACAACCCTCGCCCTAGCGCTTTTGTGAAACCTCCCGCGTTAGGCTTTGCAAGTAAATACAATCCCATGTCATCAAGCTTAACGATTAACGCAACCAGCCCGTATACGCCCAGCGTCATAAGCACCGCAATCACACTCAATACCGCCAGTTGGTTGGAGAATGTTTCTTGAGCGACCGTACCTAGTGCAATCACAATGATCTCAGCAGACAATATAAAGTCTGTTCGAATCGCACCTTTAATTTTATCTTGTTCATATTCAATGCGGTCTTCAATTTGTAGGTTTGCGCTACTGTCATGCTCAGGCGTAGAATGGACCAATTTTTCGACAACCTTCTCGGCCCCCTCAAAACACAAGAAAAGTCCACCTAACATCAGCAGTGGAGTGATCAAAAATGGTAAAAATGCACTGATCAACAAAGCGCTCGGAACCAGTATCAATTTATTGAACATCGATCCTTTCGCCACTGCCCAAACTACCGGCAATTCTCTATCCGCTTTGACACCCGACACTTGTTGAGCGTTAAGCGCAAGATCATCACCTAACACCCCAGCGGTTTTCTTAGCTGCAGTTTTGCTCATTAACGCAATATCATCTAATAATGTTGCGATATCATCTAATAACGTCAGTAAGCTAGCACCTGCCATTTTACTTCCTTAGTTTGATGGGCTGCCCTTAACGGCAAGCCAAGACAAATTAATTTTATTTTAGAACCTTATTGAGCTCTTCTTTGTAATGCTGACGACACATAGAAATGTATCTATCATTACCACCAATTTCTACTTGTGCACCATCCGCAATTGCCACGCCGTTTTCATCTGTCCTTAAAACACGGTTTGCTTTACGGCCACAATGACATACCGTTTTAAGTTCAATAAGCTTGTCAGCCCACGCAAGCAAATATTGCGAACCTTCAAACAGCTCCCCTCTAAAATCAGTTCTTAAGCCATAACATAAAACAGGAATACCAAGTTTATCCACCACATCTGTTAATGAATTTACTTGTGTCTTGCTTAAAAATTGGCACTCATCGACTAAAATGCAATCAATCTTTTGAAAGCTATTTTGGGTTGCGATTAAATCCATTAAGTTGCTATGTGCATCATAAATGTGCGCATCAGCTTCCAAGCCAATTCTAGATGCAACTTTGCCAACGCCCGCTCGGTTGTCAATGGCCGCAGTCAATATAAAAGGGGTCATTCCTCGTTCGCGATAATTGAAGGCAGATTGAAGCAAAGTGGTAGATTTTCCAGCGTTCATCGCTGAATAGTAAAAGTAAAGTTGTGCCATAGTTCTTTCTAATTATGCAATCTGGCGTTAGTTTAACTAAAAACTGGCAACATGTTTACTATTTTGCTTCAGGGCGTTTCATATCTTCACTGTTAATATCCTTATCATCTGCCTCTAAATAGCGCATATAAACTTCGGTATAGGGAAACTTTATCATTTCATGCCAGAGTCGTTTTGCAAGCGGCAAATTATCCGCATAAAACGACTTTGAAAAAGCGAGATAACCATAACTTTTGTCAAACGGAGGGTACTTTGCATGCAACTTGGTAGAATAAGGAAACGCTTTAATTGGAACGCCATTGATCATACATAGGCCAATTGCACCATCAACAACGCGTTTATTTACAAGTTCGAAAGCATCAAGTTGGGAAGGTGTCGCTACTTTAGCAAATTTACTTTCATCCACGCTTTTTGCTGACGAGTAACCGTTGGGCACAGCCAAGTTCAATACCTTACTGGGATCATCTAAATCACGAATGAAGTTTTTATCACCCACATAACATCTGCCAAATTCATTCAATGCAAGGCTTGTATCCACCTCGCCATCTTTGTCTGTTGGAAACGTCAAATATTCTGTTCGATACTTTCTAAAACTTGCTATTACCGCATCGACTTTATTTCGCTTCATATCATGTAAGCAGCGTTGCCAAGGTTGACGAATGTAGTCAATGGTTAAATTTTCTAATTTTTGCTCTGCCATACGCAAAATTTCAATGACAACACCCGGTCTTTCTGTTGGCACTATCAGACCACGCCCCATATACGAAGGCGCCAGCTCCTTATCTTCATAGCAAAACTTTAATGTTTGAGCATGTATCCCTAAACTAAGCACGCATAAAAAAGCGCAAAAAAAAGCTCTAAGCAGCAAAGCAACAATCTCCGAGTGAGCAGAACGCTTTACTAAGTATATCTAAATTAATTTATTTTGCTGTTCATGTTGTAATAACCATGCTTTTTTTTCTACACCACCGGCATAGCCTGTTAGCATGCCATTTGCGCCAATAATGCGATGACAAGGTACTATAATACTAATCGGATTTTTACCATTTGCGCCTCCCACGGCTCGGACCGCTTTAGGGTTATTGAGCTGCTGTGCCATCCAGCCATAAGTACTTGTTTTGCCATATTCAACTAATGTTAATACTTGCCAAACAGCCTTTTGAAATTGTGTCCCTAAAATATCCAACTGTAAATCAAACGTATGTCTAGTTCCCACAAAGTACTCCTCTAGCTGTTTTTTGGCAGCGTGTGTATGTAAGTTATGCGCTTCACAAAGCTGCTCTTTGGGGTAAAAACCGACATAAGTCAGGCCGTTTTGTGATGCTTGGATCGTGAGCTGTCCCACAGGGGTTTTCATGGTATGTTGATACATTATAATTTTTGCCATAATTGAAAAGTTAAATAACTACGAAAGGGCGCACACGCACTTATATTCATGTCTTGAAATTCAGCCTGTGCTTTTTTAATGCCCAGATCAGTCCCCAGATAAATATCGGGATGACTCTGCCCTCGCATCTTGGCATAGTCGACCGTCCACGGACCAACTCCCTTGATACTTAGCCACTTATCAAGGTCTTGAGATGGATAATCGTGTTGTACAAAGTAGTTTGCAAATAAAGCTAAAGCATCTTTGCGTCGTTGTGGCATTTTGAAAAACTCGAAACGACAACTTTCCATTGAGTTAGGGGTAGGAAACAACATTTTTCCTTGATGATTAGTGCTCCCAAGCTCCGTGACCAACGTTTTCAATAAATTCCTTGCTGCTTGAACACTCACCTGTTGGCCCAAA
The DNA here is from genome assembly GCF_056312285.1 of Pseudoalteromonas sp. ABE4_541. Taxonomy (NCBI): domain Bacteria; kingdom Pseudomonadati; phylum Pseudomonadota; class Gammaproteobacteria; order Alteromonadales; family Pseudoalteromonadaceae; genus Pseudoalteromonas; species Pseudoalteromonas sp. ABE4_541. The sequence continues at coordinate 59,702 of NZ_JBSVEM010000014.1, read as the reverse complement.
ATAGCGCGTACACCTGCTTCAAACTCACTCCAAATACCTGGCAATCTAAGCCCCTCTAGCAGTTCAAAACCTGACGGCAGCCCTTGTTTCAAATGTTGTTCTATAAAATTTGGATCGGCATCCAAGTCAAGTACCCGTTTGATGTTACTTACGACAAGGTGTAATCCAGCAACATCGTTAATGGAAATATCGACTTTAAATCTGAAATTTGCGCCATCGAAGTGCGCTTCAAAACTGCCATTATATTGGTCCAATTGATAAGTTCGGCCATAACTGTTGGCACTCAACCATTCTATTGGTTCAATAATTCTCATTGCCAAGAAACTACGCAGTGCCTGCCAATTATAAGGCGGACGAAATGGCAAAAATAATGTGATATGTGATCCAATATTCTGCTTTGATTGACGTAATCTGCTTGGTGATAACTGAAACAATCTAACAAACGCATCATTGAAGCGACGAAGTGAATTAAAGCCACTAGCAAAAGCAATATGCGATACAGGCAAATGTGTTTGTTGCAGCAGCTGCTTGGCAAATTCACACTGTTTATAAAGCGCATACTGCTTGGGTGAGGTACCATAATGTTGTTTAAACAGCTTATTAAGATATCGCTGTGTGATTCCTAAGCGTTCTGCCAAGATAAGCGATGACTCTGTACTCAACACTCCTTCATCAATCAATTTTTTAGCTCTTACAGCGGTGGTCTTTGCCCCCAACCATGCATAACTGCCAGGCGCAGCATCTGGTCGACAACGAATACAAGGTCTGAATCCTGCTTCAGCTGCATTGTGCGCGTGTTCAAAATACTCAACATTTTCTTCATTTGCGGCCGGAGCTGGACAAATTGGCCGACAGTAAATGCCCGTCGACTTTACTGCAACATAAAACAAACCATCAAAACGGTGATCTCGACTTTTTCTGGCTTTTTGACATATCTCAGTTGAATACATGCTCTTCGCTCACTACAAATTACACACTAAGTTTACCGTGTTTCACTTCCTATTCTAGCCAAAAGTGGAACTCAACCTTGCCTATATTTTACAGAGCGCTGTGTTGACCGTAGCTGATATGTTTGTTAGCTTTGCGCTTGTATTCTTTATTATTTTGGTTGAGTGAGTGAACTTACGAAATTTCGTCAGCATAATTATAGCCTTGACTATTGCATTGCAATCGGTCGGTGCGTTTGCTGCTGATCCACAAACTCATCAACTAGATGCCGAACACTTACAAACCGAGCATACACATAGCAAAGAGTACAAAACAAGCTCTGTCATTTATGATGAAGATGGTCATAACATCAAAGACTGTCATCATTGCGGCCACTGTAGTGGCTCACACCTGCACTGGTTTATTGCAAAACATCTCCCATATTTGCCCACAGCCATCTCTAGTGAGCGTTTTTCCACGTTCCTAAGCTTAGAAAAGGCGCATAAAGAAACTCAATACAAGCCTCCAAAAGTTTGATCTCTGTTTGGCGACACGCCACCACAAGCCAATGCACAGTGCAAAGTAAGCTTTAGCGCGATAGTGTCGCACATCTTTGCTCTGTGCTTTTTGTCAAAAAAATTAAAACCAAGCCTAGATGCATTGGATAAGAGATCATTATGCAAAAAGCAAAAATGTACAGCATGAGTATGCTGATATTCGCGTTACTTTTCTCATCAGCACCTGTATTTTCGGGCGCAGAGCACAGTCATAAACATGAAAAAAACGCTCAAGCACACAACGAAACTGAACATAATCAGGATGTTGAGTTATCTTCCATACAACAAGCGCTCGCCCAAATTGAAACTAGTCGTATTCAAAAACAAAGGCGTTTAACGACATACTACGCACCTGCGGAGCTAAAAGAAAACGGCTATACCAGCTACCTCGTCGCGCCACGAGCCGAATCAGTCGTCAATAAACGCTACGTGGCATTGGGCCAACACGTAAAAAAAGGGGATAAACTCGTTTCGCTCTACAGTGAAACAATGGCACAAGCACAAGCCGATTACATTGTTGCCCACAGTAATTGGTTACGCGTTAAGGATATGGACAACCGAACGGTTAGTGAAAGCGAACAAGTGCTCGCACATGCACAATATCTCGCCAGTCTTGGTAAACTGAAAGCCTTGGGACTTGAACAAACTGCAATTGAGCAATTAAACACACCGATAAATGCCAAACTCGGACAGTACACCCTGTTTGCAAAAATTGATGGCATTGTGCTCAAAGATGATTTTGCACAAGGACAGCAAATAGCCATAGGCCAAACATTATTACAACTGGCTAACGAAGCAAATTTATGGGTTGAAGCTCGCCTTGCTGCAGATGAAAACCTAACTATTACAGAGCAAACCTCCGCAAACATACAGTTTGCAGGTAATCAATATCCCGCCAAAGTGGTCCAAGCCTCCCATACTATTGACCCAATAACGCGCACACGCATCATTCGGTTACAAGTGAATAACCCAACAGACAAGCTACACGCAGGCATGTTTGTCAGTGTGTACTTTAGTCAACCTACGACCAATCCTATTTTGGCGGTTCCAGAAACTGCGCTGACTCGAAGTCAAGATGGCGACTGGCAGGTTTTTATCAAAGAGCAAAGCAGTTTTAGGCCTGTTGAAGTATCCAGAGGTAGAGATTTTGGCGATTATGTCGAAATATCAGGCCTCAAAGAAGGTGCTGAAGTAGTGACTCAAGGCGCTTTTTTCATTTCATCACAGCTTGCCAAAGGCAGCTTTGATCCACATAACCATTAAGCGAGGATGTCTTATGTTTAATCGCTTAATCGATTGGTCAGTCGATAACCGCTTAATCGTTCTATTATTGCTAGTTCTACTTATGTCTAGCAGTGTATTTGTGCTACCCAAGCTTAACTTAGATGCATTTCCGGATGTGACAAATGTGCAGGTCAGTGTCAACACGCAAGCCCCAGGGCTTGCAGCGGAGGAAGTCGAAAAGCTCATTACTTACCCGATTGAAGCTGTAATGTACGCCCTACCCGATGTAGCACAAGTTCGCTCTATATCAAAAACCGGGTTGTCAGGTATTACCATCGTATTTAAGGAAGGAGTCGATATATATTTCGCCAGACAATTAGTTTTCGAACGTTTACAAAGTGCCAAAGAGCTTATTCCCGAAGGGCTCGGAACCCCGCAAATTGGGCCCAACACCTCTGGTTTAGGGCAAATATACCAGTATTTACTCGTCGCAGACGAAAAAACACAATTTGATACAATGACCCTCAGGAGCTTAAACGATTGGGTTGTAAAGCTACTCTTGATGCCCATAGATGGCGTTACCGATGTACTGTCGTTTGGCGGCGACGTTAAGCAATACCAAATTAATATCGACCCGACCCAATTACTCGCTTATGAGCTTACTCAGCAAGACGTGGTTGACGCGCTTGAACGTAATAATGAAAACGTGGGCGGTTGGTATATGCGCCGCGGTAAAGAGCAAATGGTAGTGCGAGGTGTGGGCTGGTATAGCCATGCTCAAAAAGGTCTTGAAGAACTTGCACAAGTACCGGTTAAAACCATCAATGGTGCGGTGATAACAGTATCTGACGTTGCAAACGTTGAATTAGGCAGTGAAATACGCCAAGGCGCGGTAACGATGACACGTCGTAATGACAAAGGCGAACCTGAATACCTCGGGGAAGTTGTCTCAGGTATCGTGCTAAAACGTATGGGTGCCAATACAAAATCAACCATAGATAGCATTATGCAACGAGCCGAACTAATCAACTCAGCCCTGCCTAAAGGGGTTCGCTTTGTGCCATTTTACGACCAAGCTAATTTAGTTGATCAAGCAATATCAACCGTTATCAATGCGCTATTCATAGCATTCATACTGATTATCTTAATCCTCGCGCTGTTTTTGCTGAATTTGCGCGCGACACTGTTGGTGCTCATCTCAATACCAATTTCTATCACTCTCGCTCTCATGACAATGGCTGGCTTAGGGGTATCTGCAAATTTAATGTCATTAGGCGGTATTGCCGTTGCTATTGGCATGCTCGTGGACGGCTCAGTGGTGATGGTCGAAAACATGTTTAATCACCTTAAAAATAACGAGATGATCCGTAAGCGCTCGGCAATCAAAGAGGCTGCAAAGGAAGTTGCACGGCCTGTGTTTTTTGCCACACTGATCATCCTAATTGTCTTTACACCTTTATTCAGTTTTGAAGGTGTAGAAGCAAAACTGTTTCAACCCATGGCTATCAGTATTATTTTGGCAGTGCTCAGTGCCATTATCGTTGCCATCATCGTTGTACCCGCTCTAGCGTGTTACGCGTTTCAATTTAGAATGAAGGTGCGAGAAAATCGCGTATTGAACCTACTGGAAACGTTTTATAAAAAGCTTGTTCGCAAAGCGATGTCAAATGTCTTAATCGTTGTTGCTTCATTAATCTCGTTATTCATGGCAGCGCTGTTTACTTTGCCCCATATTGGTACTGAGTTCGTACCAGAGCTGGAAGAAGGCACACTCAATTTACGCGTAACCTTAGCCCCCTCTGCTAGCTTGGAAACGGCTTTAGACGTAGCACCTATACTGGAGAAAAAATTATTAACATTTCCAGAAGTCACCTATGCGTTAAGTCGCATAGGTCGGGCGGAAATTGGCGGCGATCCAGAACCCGTCAATAACATTGAAATTTATATCGGCCTCAAGCCAGTTAATCAGTGGACAAGTGCAACTAGCCGATATGAGTTGCAAGATCTTATGACACAAAAGCTCGAAGATTTTCCAGGTCTTTTACTCAACTTTTCCCAACCAATTGCAACTAGAGTTGATGAATTGCTGTCTGGCGTTAAAGCACAACTGGCAATTAAACTGCAAGGGCCTGATCTTGAGCAGCTATCAACAACAGGCCAACAAATTGAGTCTTTAGTTAAAACAATACCCGGTGCCCGTGATGTCGCATTGGAGCAAATATCAGGTGAAGCGCAATTGATTATCACTCCAAACCGCCGCCAACTGTCACGCTACGGGCTCTCTGTAGGTGATATCATGGATGTGGTAAAAAACAATATTGGAGGCCAAAAGGCAGGGCAAATAATCAATGGCAATGAAAGGTATGATATCTATGTGCGTTTGCAGCAAAAATTTCGCAACAATGCACAAACAATCAGAGACCTAAGGATAATCGCGCCAAATGGTGCTTGGGTGAGGTTAAGTGATATTGCCAATATCTCCTTACAAGCAGGGCCTCCACAAGTACGACGCGATGACGTGCAACGCACCGTAGTTATTCAAGCCAATGTACAAGGACGAGATATGGGCAGCGTTGTTGCACAAATCCAGACTGAGATTGCCAATAAGATCTCGATACCAACAGGTTACTCTGTGCAAATTGGCGGGCAATTTGAGAGCCAACAAAGAGCGCAAAAGCGCTTAAGTATTGTCATTCCTGTATCTTTGTTATTGATTGCGCTGCTACTTTACTTTGCCTTTTCGTCAATTGGTCAAGCTCTACTAATACTCATTAATGTACCACTAGCTATCATTGGTGGCGTGTTTTCTTTGTACTTCTTTGATCAATACTTATCGGTGCCAAGCTCTGTCGGATTCATTACACTATTCGGTGTTGCGGTGCTAAACGGTGTCGTCATGGTCGAAAGTATCAATCAGCGTATCAAGCGTGGACAGAGCTTACACAGTGCCGCCATTAATGGCGCAACATCGCGTTTAAGACCTGTGTTAATGACGGCTTTAACATCGGCGCTTGGGCTAGTACCAATGCTACTGTCAACCGGAGTTGGAGCCGAAATACAAAAACCACTGGCTACCGTCATCGTAGGTGGATTACTTACATCCACAATACTCACTCTTTTTGTACTGCCGACGCTATATCCATTCTTCTCAAAGAAAAAGCAAGCTTCGTAGTACGCACCAAATAAATGCCCAATAGTTAACTGCACTATCGGGCTTTTAAGCAAACACACATATTGATAGAAAAATGAACTCAAATGCGAATCATAATCAATTTTTAAACATATGATTTTTATAGATTTTTTATTGACACGCTAGCCCGATAATATAAACTGGCGACAAATATTTTATATTGGGCAGTCACCATGAAAGGCAAACAAAAAGTCATTGATGCGTTTAACGCACTTCTAGCAAACGAACTAGCAGCTATCGATCAGTATTTTATTCATTCACGTATGTATGATGATTGGGGCCTAAATAAGCTATATGAACGCTTAAATCATGAGATGGAAGAAGAAACGACCCATGCTGACTGGTTAATTAAGCGCATTCTATTCCTTGAAGGCGTACCTAATATGACAAAACGCAGAGGCTTACTGATTGGCCACGATGTCCGTTCAATGATGCAAAACGACTTAACGCTGGAACTCGAAGTAGTTGAAAGCGTAAAGGAAGCAATCGCAATTTGTGAGCAAGAACAAGATTACCAATCACGTGAAACATTAGAAAAATTACTGTTTGATACGGAAGAAGACCACGTTTACTGGTTAGAGCAACAGCTTGGCCTTATGGATAAGATTGGTACACAAAACTACATTCAGTCACAGCTTGGTTAGGAGTTGATATGAAAGGTGATAAGGACGTAATTGCTGCATTGAATGCGGTATTGGCAAACGAGCTTGTAGGTATTAATCAATACTTTTTACACGCTCGAATGTTTAAAGATTTTGGTTTTACTAAGCTCGATAAAGCTGATTATAAAACGTCAATTCAAAAGATGAAAAATGCGGATCGCTTGATTGAGCGCATTCTTTTCTTAGAAGGTCTTCCTAATCTACAAAGCTTAGGTCGCTTGCGTATTGGAGAAAATAGCGAAGAGATGATAGCGGCTAATATGCAATTTGAGCAACTGGCACTTGATGATCTGAAATCAGCAATCAAATTGGCTGAAGAAAAACGCGATTATATTTCACGCGAAGCACTTGATAATATTCTCAATGAACAAGAAGAACAAATTGACTGGCTAGAAACTCAACAAAGCCTTATCAAAACAATGGGTATCGAGAACTATCTTCAATCACAAATGTAAGATATACAGAAGTCTAGATACTAAAAAAGGGCCTCAAGGCCCTTTTTTATGAATAGGTGTTAATTAAGCAACTTGATCAGTAATATCAACAATCTCAATCAGCTTTTCGTTTAAGATTTTTTTCGTACAGTTTGTACATTTTCCACACTGCGTACCTACTCCAAGTTCTTTGCTTAACTCTCGCATACTCGTTGCGCCGTCATCAATTGCCTGGACTATCTTTTTATCAGTCACGCCGTGACAAATACAGATATACATGAATGAAAACCAATCTCAATAACATTAACTGGAATGAAGTTTAATCTAAACAAAAATAGTTATCAACTACAAAACATAAAAATGATAATAATTTTTATTTGCTTATCACGAGGGCGTATTGATCTTTGCTGTATGACTGCAGCAAAAAAGTAGTAAAGAACAATCCCCCTCTTGTATCAGAGTGTAAGTAATTTTGTCCACTTCCCCAGAACTTGAGAACACGGCAAGTTAAGTCGGTAAAGCGATACGAGAAACAAGTCCCGGGACACCATGTTCAAGTTGATGTTAAGTTTCTTACCTTCAAAGATAAATCGGGCAGGAAGGTTCGTAGATTCCAATATACGGCTATCGACGATGCTACACGTATAAGAGCATTAAAAGTCTACGAAAAACACAACCAAGCATGTGCTATCGACTTTATTGATTACGTTGTTGGTAAGTTTCCCTTCCGCATTAAAATGATACGCACAGATAATGGCCATGAATTCCAATCTAAGTTTCATTGGCACTGCGAAGATCTGGGAATGCAGCATGTGTATATCAAGCCTGCTAGTCCTAACCTCAATGGTAAAGTTGAACGTTCTCACCTAACCGATAAACGAGAGTTTTATCAGTTATTAAACTATAAAGGAGACGTTGATTTAGAGGCCAAATTGGCTGAGTGGGAGGCGTTTTACAACTACCATAGGCCGCATGGTGGCTTGAAAGGAAAAACGCCGTATGAGATTCTAGTTTCGAAAATGAGAGCCTAGTTATGGCTTGTCAGCCGAGGTTTCGAGACCCACATCTAAGAAACGATTTAGCGCCTTGAATAGCAACGTTTTATCAATTGGTTTAGCGACAAAATCATCCATGCCAACTTGAATACATTTGATCCGATCTTCACTGTAAGCGTTGGCTGTAATCGCAATTATGTAGGGGTTGCCGTATTTGTTAGAATCACGCCGAATATGCGCTGTACACTCATAACCATCCATATTTGGCATTTGGCAGTCCATTAAAATAAGGTCAACTTTTTGAGACTCTAAAAGCGTCAATGCTTCGACACCATCGAATACTTTATGTAACTTACACTGAGTATCTTGTAGCAACTTCTCGGCGACAATTTGGTTAACCATATTATCTTCAACAAGTAACACTTCTAGATTACTTAAGTCAGGAATGATGAGTTCATCGCTTTCTTTCACTGACATTTTGGCTTTTTGGGCTGGTACTCGAATAGTAAAAGTGCTTCCTTTACCTTCAGCACTTTCGACGCTTAATTGCCCCTCCATTAATTCCACCAACCTTTTAGAAATGGTCAACCCAAGTCCTGTACCTCCGTATCGTCTTGTCGTCGAAACGTCCACTTGCGTAAACTCATTAAACAGCACTTTTAACTGCTTAGCTGATATACCGATCCCTGAGTCTAACACTTCCACAATTAAAACTTCATTTTCATACTGCACCGCCAACCTGATATTGCCTTTATCGGTGAACTTCCCTGCATTATTCAATAAGTTATTAACAACCTGAGTCAATCGAAGTGAATCGATGTAAAGGCATGTTGGTAAATTAGGTGATAACGCGTAATCAAATTTCACTTGCCCCTTAAGACCTGCTTGCTGAAATAACGCAGCAATACTGTCGAACATTTTATATGGTTCTGTAGCATGTAGGTCTAACTTTAGTGCGCCCGCTTCTATTTTCGAATAATCGAGTATGTCATTCAGAATTGTTAGCAAATTTCGCGCTGAGGAATGCACTATCTCTAGATGCTTAAAAGTTTCATCTTGATGATCACATCGGTCTATCAGCATACCCGTGAGGCCAATAATGCCATTCATGGGTGTTCGGATCTCATGGCTCATGTTCGCTAAAAAGCGACTCTTCGCCTTACTCGCATTATTTGCAGCTACCACAGCTTCAAGTAATTCTTCTGTTTTTTCGTTAACCTGTTGCTCCAATTCTTTATTAAAATTTGTGAGCTTCTTATTCAATTCTTCATTTTCACTATTCGCCATCTTCAACTTCGAGAAGTTCATGGTCAATTTAAATGCTAATTGGTTGAAATGTTGTTGCAATGTGATCACTTCTAGATAGCTTGCCTGATCACTTACTGAATCTTTTAATCCCTCACTAGGTTCAAATCGGCTAATATCTTCACTCAAGGCAGATATGGGTTTAACAAGAAAGCGTGATAGCTGGCCTACAAATACACTACTGAGAATAATAATAACAATCGCTAAAACCAACGACTTAAGCCAAGCCGATGCAGCCGCCAATCGAACATGATGCGCTTCTAACAAGGTGACGACAGTCCAATTTAACCCCTCTACTTTGTAACCAAAGCGATAGTAAACGCGACCTTGATCTGTTGTATAAGTATTCAAACTCATATCAAACCAACCTTCAAGCACTCCCTGAGGAACCTTATCAAGTGCAGAAAAACCAGATGTTAACGAACTGAAGACAACCTGATTAGTGGAGTCTAAAACGATGAGATCACCTTGGTTTGAGATAATTTTCGGCTTGTATCTCGCAAAAGAGTCCATAAACACCGACGCTTCCACCACTCCTTTAAACTGTTGGTTGACAAAGACAGGAGCCGACAGCGCGACGATTAAATCGTTACCAAATCCGCGGCCTTGAAAAATTGGCGATATATAACCGTCCGGATAAAAAGGTGCCTGAATAAAATACTCTCTATCAAGTACCGACACTGTTTCATCCATTTGCTTATTATTAAATACCTTAGGATAAAAGACTTTGGCAAGACCTTGCTCATTAGCAAAAATGGCAGTTTTTAGATCAGGCTGTAGCTGGACCATTGATTTAAGCGTATACGATTTATCAACACCAAACTCAATACTTTTCGCCGCCCCCACAACCGCTCTTTGATACCCTTTTAAAGTATCGTTTATTCGCGCACCTATCGAACCTGTGGCGCTTTCAAGGTGCTCTACGACTTCAGCTTCAATACGCCTAAAACTATTATTAGTCAGTACAATCGACGTCACCAAAACGACTAAAACCACCAGTAAACTGACCGTATAGTTCAAAATAGCGTTGAGTGGACGCGCTCGCCAAAGGTGGCGAACCAAAAAAAAGCTGAGTAAATCAACCACAGCTAAATAGAGCGCTGCATTGATAAAATATTTTGCAAGTGCTGTAGCAATGACTAAATTAGGTAGGTTAAGTAGGTAGTGGCCAAAGATAAATAAAATTGGGACCCCAATAGCGAACCAAAAACCCAGACCTCGAATAAAAAATGGGCGCCCTTTTTGTACACAAAACAGCTGCAGCCAAATTATTTCTAGTCCGTAAACAACGGACGGCCAACAATGACCCCACCGATAAAAAATGAAACATGCGCCAATCCCGACAGCCAAGAATGCGTACTGCCAGCCAAATAGCACTAAACATAGCAAAACAAAAAGCTGACCGAATAAAAATTCTGAGGAATCTAAAAAAAACAGTGGTAATAAATTCGAAGCGCCACCCAATGCCCCTAATACGAGTGTTACGACAAAAGGTATAAGTTTGGATTGATAATTTGGCACTAGAAGTTCCTACATTTTCACCCTATTAAAGGTAAAAGAATAATTATCATTTGCCAACTATTAAGTAAACATTATTGCAACCAAAAAAGGTACTTTATACATATTCATGGTGTTCTGGGCATTCGTGACTTTCAATTTGTAAAACACTCTGCTTCGCATTAAACCTTTGATTTAATAAATTTTCGACTTGAGCGCGACACGCGGCATCATGTAGCTCTTTTGTACAATGATGTTTGAGCACTATATGAGCCCCAATGACAAGTTCGCCATCAACTTGGCTCGCAGTGATATTGTGAACGCTTTCAACATGTTCAGTTGCAAGTATCGCCGCTTCAACCTCATGTACTTTTGGCAGCTTATTATTGGCGAAAAACAGCCCATTTACGCAGCTTTTTACCACTTTTATACCAGTAAATAATACAAACGCGGATATAAGCAGGCTTGAAATAATATCAATAACTTCCCAACCTGTTGCATAAATAAGCACTCCAGCAATGAAAGTCGATACCGTGGAGAGCAAATCAAAAAAGGAATGTAAAAAAACGGCGTAAACATTGATGCTGTCTTTTCGTCCCTTGTATAACACCCAGGTAGATAGCCCATGAAACAAAAAACCTATCGCTGCAATGACCGACATTAAGTATGAATTAACTGCTAAATGATGACCTTCGTGATGATCAAGCATTCTCTGTGTTCCTTCAACGATAATGAGCACAGAAATTGCTAAATATAGGATGCCATTGATCAACCCCCCCATGTATTCAGCTTTCTTGTAGCCATCACTAAAAGACTTGGCTAAATGAACAGCAACGCTAGACGCTATTACTGCAATAAACAAAGAACTGTTATGAACAAATAAGTGCCCAGCATCGGCCAAAACCGCCAGTGAATTAGCATAATATGCTCCTACTAACTGTATGACCATAAAAGAACATGTAATTGCGAGGGCTATAAGTAGCCTGCGACGAGAAGCACGATGCGTTGTAATGTCAGTCATCTAGTGATGGAAAACCTTAATATCGGAGGAGAAACTACAAATGGTAATGATATACAATCACAATTGTAGCGATTTTTGAGGTTGAGCGCATCAAAAATTCGTTTTTAATTCTTCTAAATTAACTCAAGGGGCGGATAAGGCTTTTGATCGCTCAAAATAAAAACGCTGCCTCCCTTCAATATTGTCATTGGGCGAATTTAGTTATATGCAGCTGAGGTTACATTATTATGTTTACTGGACTTCACTCACTGACAAAATTCTCTCATGACTTTATTTGCAACATCTTTAAGCATTCTCTCATCATCAGGACTAAATTCTCGAGGCTCAATATCAATTAAGCACAGCGTACCGAGTACAGATCCATTGGGGTGCACAAGTGGCGCGCCAGCATAAAAACGAATATTCGGAGGACCAACGACTAAAGGGTTATCTTTAAATCTTGGATCGCTCAATGCATTAGTTACAACAAAAACATCCTCCCCCAATATTGCATGCCCACAAAATGAAATGTCTCTTGACGTTTCACATGCATCAAGACCAACCTTTGATTTAAACCATTGGCGATCACTATCAACCAAGCTGATCAGTGCAACTGGTACGCAAAAAACATGGGCCACAAATTCAGTCAATGCATCTAACTGGGGATCAGGATCGCTGTCCAATATGCCTAACTGATTTAATGTTTGTATACGAAAGTGCTCATTATCAGGTAAACCTGGTTTTTTCATAGTGTCATAACATAGCAATTTACAAACCTTGTTCTATATTAGTTTATTAAAGCTAACGCGTAATACTAAGGTGCAAAAAAACCTCAAAAAATCTTGGAGGTACCGGAATGGGGCTGGCAATATGCGGCAGGCTAGTTGAGCTCATGGGCGGCGAAATTATCGTTAATAGCGAGCCTGATGTAGGCAGCGAATTTGTTGTTAGTGTGCCAATTTGGAACTTTAAAACACAAACCAAGCATTCAATCTTCCCTAAAGCAAAGCTATTCTACAATACCGATAGCCAAAACAAACTCAAATGGTTAGCCAATAAACTATCATTTTTCATTGAAACAATTGAGACAGAGTCACTTTCCAATTTGTCAAAATGTAGCCCTGACGAACTGAATATTGCACTCATAACCCAAGAGCAAGACATATCATCTCTGCCAATAAGTCAACTCAATAATACGGTACGCCTACTGACCTTTTCTCAAGGTAATGTACTGAATAAACTCAAAGAGCGACTTTCAGAAACTTGCGTGTTAGATATAAACACATTGACTTTTTATTCCTTGCACAAATGTATATCAAGATTAAAGCGTCAACCTCTTCACCAAGAGCCTGTATTACAAGAAAGTGACTTTTCAATCGATTTAGATAGTGCAGAATCATTACTAGGTGACTTACGAGATCCTGAAGAACAAGCGCCTCTGCTTCTTGTTGAAGATAGCCCGTTCAACCAGAAGTTAATGATAAAACAGTTGTCTCGATTAGGATATCAATGTGATCTCGCATCCGACGGAAGGCTTCAAAAAATGGCAAAAAGGCGACTATGCGCTTGTTCTGACTGATTGCCACATGCCTGGTATGGATGGGTTTGAACTCACTAAGCAGATCCGCTCTGATGAAGCGAAGAAAAATAAACCTCAAATTCCTATTATTGCTGTTACTGGCGCCGCAATGAAGGGCGGTCAAGAGCGTTGTTTGTCTATTGGGATGACAGACTTTATTAGCAAACCCGTCAAGCTAGAAAAGTTTAAAAATACAATCGGGAAATGGTATGAACACAACTGATCACGAACAGCTACTCATTTTAAATGAACAAACTATCTTTGAACTGCTGGGGGATGATAAGGAAGACATCGCGTATTTCCGTCGACAGTTTCTTGTATAGGCCAAAGATTGTTTGCAAAAAATTGCTCTGTTCTATCAGCAGGATGCTTTTGACAAATTAAAAGGTGAAGCGCACTTTTTGAAAACATCAGCCAAAGCAATCGGTGCCGACAGATGCGCTCATTGCCTTCAACAACTTGAAAACTACGCACTTAAATCAAATAAATCTGAGTGTAAAGTCTATATTCGGTTGCTCAGTGACGAAGTAAAAAGCGTATTTAGAGCTTGCCAGACTTAAACAATGTAATACGCGCTTTAAAGCACTCGCGCAGTGTATACCTACCCTCGCCTCGTCAAACTTAGCAAACATTATCAATTGAGGTTGCGTTAATCTTTCTTTCGTCGGCACAGCAAATAAACGTACAATCTTACTCGTTTAGTTGCTTCGCGTGTAACATAACCCTATTGGATGTGTTGATCTTTGAAGTATGACTTTATTTCAAATCAAAGGCTTGCATTACCCCAAATGCGCTATAACACACAGTGCTCTATGTGCGCAGCGCATGACACTGTAGTTAATAGTAACGAATAAATGAGGACATCACGATGGCACACAAAAGCCAAACCGAGCACAGCTACAGACAACGATTACTACGAGTGATTGACTATGTCTATGAAAACATGGACATGGATCTAGATGTGAACACATTGGCTGATCTTGCACATATGTCTGCCTACCACTTTCATCGCATTTATAGGGAATTTACCAACGAAACAATAAACGTGACCGTTAGAAGAATGCGTTTGTTCAAAGCTGCGACATTACTACTACACAGCCAACTAAGCCAAGCCGAAATTGCAGAAAAAGTTAAATATGCAAGCGTTGAAGCATTTAACCGAGCTTTTACCAAGCATTATGGCGAAACCCCGAATACGTACCGCCAAACACGCACTGCAATAGAGCTTGAGAAGTCTGTGTTTTATCCTACTCAATCTAAGGAATATAATCACATGTACAACGTAGAACAAATTGAAAATGATGAATTGACCCTCATTGGCCTCCCTCACCAAGGTGACTACATGCAAATAGGGCAAGCTTTTGAAAAACTATACATGCTTGGCGGTAGTGCAGGGCTTATCAATGAACAAACTCGATCATTTGGTATTTATTACGACGATCCTAAAACCGTGAAAACTGAGGAGCTAAGAGCGATGGCTTGCATGAGTATTGCAAATGAGCATATCGAGCTGCCCGACCCTCAGTTGCAACGACTTACTTTGCCAAGGGGCAAAATGGTGAGTTTGCTATTCAAAGGGGACTACACCGAATTAGAAAAACCATATGATTGGTTATTTGGTCAGTGGTTACCAAATAGTAACGTTGAACTTGCTGACTTTCCACCTTTTGAAGAGTATTTAAATGACGTGCGAGAAACGCCGCCAGCTGAGCTATTAACTAGAATTAACTGCTTGATTAAATAGCCTCAACTTTGGATAAGCGAATTTCAAAATTGAGGCTAATTAAGCAATGCTTGATGACAACTTTAGATTACCGGTAACGGTAGTCTAGAGTTGTACATTACTAGCCGTTTATTGAGCTATCATTAGAACCACTAGGTACGCTGTGCTGTCGTAAATTTAAACTTTTGCCAAAATGACGTGTCACTTTGATACTGAGCGACTAACGCCTTAATCTCAGATAACTGCACATTATCAAAGCATGTTGTGCTCTCTCTCATTATTCTTTTTGGCAACAAATGATATTCACATACTTCATACGGTACATTCGTTTTAAATACGCTGTCTTCTGGAAAGACAATCAAGCCGTATATGTGACTTTGTAAATCCAGTAATTCTTTTACTAAATCCACTTTGGCTTGCAAACTTTCAATGGGGTTGCCGAAATAATAACGTTCGTTATCCACTCGATGCGTCCATGTATCTGAGTGTTGATCTACCCAAATCGTACCGCTTTCACGCTGACGTTGTATAACAAACACACCATATTTTGAAATGATGAGGTTATCTACCGACAATCGGCCTTGTGTCGTATCAAACCACATCTTCCCAGCAATAAAGTATCTACTATTTGAAAGTGCTTGGGTTAGATAGCGATGCAAAACAAATGAGCCAAACACCCGCTTATACACGGCCATAATAAATGGCCAAAATGTGATAAGGACTACGATCACCCCACCAACGAGCAGGATGAACCACACATAGTGACCAATATACACCCACAATGGTGTTAAGGCGCTTTGTTGCTGATTAAGTGTTGTGTCATTGAACTTTGCTTCAATAGCACGGCTTTGAGTAGGTTGAGCCGCACTCATTGCTGGTGCAGATTGTGTTTTCACACTATCAGTTTTTACAGTGCTAATTTGCTCAACCTCTTCCGGCTGCCATTGCTGCTCAAAAGCCTCTTTCTTTTGTGATTGTTCCCCATCACAAAATACCCTATCTTGAACACTTTTATGCGCTTTCATGCAACGTGCTGAGGGCTGGTAAAAGTTGAGCCACGCTTTTTGCTTTGCATCGTTTTGATAGCTGACTTGCGCGGGTTTAAGTTCGGCTGCTGCGACTTGTAAAATGGGTTTATTCACGACTTCTTTTATTTGAGTGTCTGTTTGTAACTGACCATAACCATAGTCACTACAAAATACTCTCAACCGCTCTTCTAAGCGTTGTAAACGATTTAGCGCGCTTGTATCTCGTGTTTTTCCATTGAGCTTTCGTTTTATTTCCTGAGCTTCATTATCAAATCGCAAGCAATGCTTTTCGTTTATGCTGCCATACGCAATGACACTTTGTGCAGTGAGCAACAACGTCAACGCAAACACACTAAGTAGGTATTTTTCTAATCGCATAAGGTTCTGGCTAACAGTCAAATTATAAGTCATTCTAAGTTTTTAATTTATTGAACTATTTTAGGTATTCGGAAGTATTGAGTCTAACTGCCATGTTTCTAATATGCCTTCACTACTGAGCGTATGGAGTTGCCCGTCAACAATTACCATATCTAGCAGCATCGTCCCAAGGCTGTGCGCATCAATGTGCCAGGTCCGTTGCTCTTTTCCCGATATTCGGTTCCACAAGCTTAATTCTGATTTTGTTGAAGAAGTCACGATAAAAGGCTGCGATGGAATAAACAGCGCTTTTCGAAACCACTTGAATCGTGCAACATAGTCCAGCTGTGCTAACACTTCTCCATTATCCGCACCGAGGATCTGCTGCGTTTTTAAACCGTCAGACACAAAAGCTTGATTAAGCGCTTCAGACACAGCTAGCGTGCTAACACGCGAGCTATACACTTTTTCGAAATGTACATCCCCAGTATGCGTATGCCATCCTTTAACAGAACCATCATGCGAAGCACTGATCACACGCTCATTGTTTGCAAAAAATTCAATCGCAATAACGTTACTCGTATGAGGCATAAATTGTTTAATTTTTCCTGTTGTACGGCTATATAGAGAAATTGAACCATCCGTGAAACCTATTCCTATCATTTGCCCTTTCTTTGCCAATGATAGCGATGACACCCGTGCTAATACATCTGCGCCATCGGCTTTGATTGTATCTATCAAAACACCATCTGATAATCGCCAAAACTGCAGTATGTTGTCACCTGCAACAAGTAATAGCTTTTGCTCCACATCAAGTTTTACGGCGCGAATGTTCTTTGGTAGCTGAGATTCACTCAAACTAAAAGCCACTTGTTTATCTTGGGTGCGCCAAATAGCTAGGTTAGGCCCTTCCACAACCAACATCACATAGTTTGCGTCTTTTGAAATTTGTCCTGTTAGTACAAGCGCATCACTAAATTGATGCAAGCTATGCGCAGTAATTTGGCTCGGCTCACTACAGCCGAGTAACAAGCTTACAACACTGGAAAGTAGTAGAAATTTCAACTTAGCAAACATTTATAAAGCCTTCAGTGCGTTTAAGTCCCAGCTTTGCAACATGCCATCACTATTCAGCGTGTATAAAGTGCCTGTCGTTGTCGCATGCATTGCTAAAATAGTCGCGCCATCTCGTATCGTACTAATTGTCCAAGTGCCGAGTTCATCTCCTGTTTCAGTATGCCATAGAGATAAATGTGATTTTGACGACGACGTTGCTAACAGGGGTTGAGTCGGTACAAACAAAGATTTCCTAAATACTTTAAACCTCGCCGTGTAATTCAATTTGATAATTTCTGTTCCGCTTACAAGTGTCTTAATATGCTGTGCATTAAGTCCATCTGATACAAAAAAACGCGAAAAGCTACGATCTGTGGTTAGGCTCGTTATACGATGCGCAAATTCCTGCTCAAACACTGCCTTGGGCGATCCAAATCGCCATAGCGCGACTTTACCATCTTGTGCACCGGTTAAAAAAAGCGCCCCTTGATTATCAAAGGCTAAAAAATCAATAGGCCTTGAATGCGGCTTAAAACGGTTATTTAAGCGCGTATTTAAATCAGCCATATTGACGGAGCCATCATTCATAGCAACCAGTGCACGATCGTTATTTGCAGAAATCGCGATACGACTGATCGTTGCCATCGGATCAACACCCGAAAATTGCACTTTATGAATAAACGCTTTACCAGCAACTGACCAAACACCGAGCGTATCGTAGTTGGCCACCAATAAAAGGGAGTTATCGTCTGAAAGCAATGCATGGCGGACGGGTTTTATGAGCTCTTTTTGAGGAATACGATACTCAAGCTGCTTTGAGGCTGTTCTCCACAATGTCACCTGCTCTGAGCTATCCACTGTTAGGGCTAGCCTGCCATCGTCAGAAATTTGACCAATAATGAGTTGTTCAGAACCAAACTGATGCACCACCTCATTGAGTAACTTTACCTCTTGTCCACATCCTGACAAAAGCAATAAAAACAATATTGTAAAACTTACTAGCCTACGCATTTTACGCCCCACTTACTTCATCACAGCGACTACACTATGCACAGTTAACTCTACCACATACGCTAGTTCAGCAATCATAATGCCAAATTTAATGACCTGCATAATATCATTATCCAAAGCTAAATTGTGCAAAGTGTAATTGCGTGTAATTTACAACAAAAAACAAGCTGTATAAATTTTAACCACACCACTTTTTACTGGAACTCTTCCAGCGAAAAGTATGGTCTAAAACGATAACAAAGGAACGCACCATGACTGCTCTCAATGAAGAAAACGCTGGACTATTTCCTGTCACTTATCTTATCGCGTCAAAAGAAGCGAGTGAAAATTACGCCGCTTTAACCTTACAGCTATTTATAGATACACAGAACAACGAGCTAACTGGCTTAGGCCAAATCAATATAAACAACGGCCCACAGCAAAATATCGATTCATCTATAAAAGGTGATTGGCACCTCGTAACTCAACAATCTAAACGCTCAATCCTACTTGTTGCAGACGGCTATTGTGCTTCAAAAGTGTTGTTCAATGGCGTATCAAAAGAATACAAAAACATTAAACTACGCATTTTGCTAGGCCCTGATTGGTTGCAAGGGGAAGGCGTGCTTGATTATAAAACCGAGACCGGCTGGCACACACTCGCTGTAGTTCAAGCCCAACTAGACAACAGAACCTTAATGGAAAAAGTAGATACGCTCCATTCACTGACTTGCTCATAAGCAAAACTGACTACAGCCATATTAATGTGCTATTAATATGGCTGCTCAAATTGACCTTCTAACCAACGTTTAAATACCTGCACTTTTGGCCAAGAAAAGTGCTTTTGAGGCCCTACCAAGAAATATTGATAGTCGCATTGCAGTTCAAAATCAGGCCATATCTGCAGTTGACCTAACGACAGCTGTTGCTCAACCAAACGCCGCCTTACCATGCCAATTCCCTGACCTGCTAACACGGCTTGCACCACCAGCGCAGCGTTATCTATCTCCAAGAAATGAGGCACCTGTTCATTGTTAACATTATGTTCTTCAAGTATAACTTGCCACGCTCGCTCCGCATCAGGACAGATGTCCATGATTAAATTGTTTGCCAGCAACTGGGAACCAAGTGGTTGCGTGGGGTAAAGCAGGCCAGGTTTGTATACCAGCAACATCTGGTCATCTCCCAGTAACTCGCTGTGTAATTGCGCATATGCACCCTGACCAAACCGCACCCCTAAATCCGTTTCATCGGCTTCAAAATTTGCATGCGAATCGCTAGGATCAATACGCAACTTTATTTCAGGGTGTGCTTTTTGAAACTCATTGATCCTTGGCAGCAGCCAACAGGCGGCAAACGAAGGCAGCACCGACAAATTCAGTGTATTTGGGTAAGGATCTTTAGCCAACTTTTGTACACCATCCTCAATCTTGGCAAATGCCTGATTTAAGTAAGGCAACAGTTGTTCCCCTTGGCTCGTTAAAGTCACTTGACGAGTTTGCCGTTCAAATAGCTGGCACTCTAAGTGCTCTTCTAACGCTCGGATCTGCTGGCTTATTGCAGCTTGTGTTACAAATAGCTGTTCAGCAGCTTGCTTAAAACTGCCGAGGTTAGCAGCGTATCTAAAGTACATTAAGCTTTTCAGTGAAGGTAAATTCATCCCAAACTACAGTTAAGAAAAACTTAACTATAGAAAATTTTTTATCGTTTGTCTGCATGCGCGCTAATACCGATACTTATCACACACCAACAGACAAATGAGATAGAACCATGAAAACGCTAATTACCTTACTTTTATTACTCGCAGCTTCAACGCATGTCTTCGCTAAATCATTAAACGAGGAACGCATCAATACCACTGAAGGCTACCCATACAAACATGTGATCTTAAAAGCGGATCGTGTTGAACTTAAATATAGTGATAACGGGCGCTCCGTAGAATGTCGGGTCATAGTCACTAAAGACGGCAAGCATCACGAAGGACAACGTCAATTTGTGACTAGTAAGAAATTTAACAAAGAGCCAATGGCAGCCTGTTTGACTCGCTCAGTCGCAAAACGACTGCTCGCCAAACTTTAACATGTATCCCCAGTTAATTGGCCTTTGCAAAAGCATAAACTCGCACAGGCCAATTTTAATTAAGAAATTCTTATGCCATATGTGACTTTTAATACCAGTCATAAAAGTCTTGTTCAAATGCGGAGTACGCATTTTGTATTAATTCATACACTTCGTCGCTACTAAGCAGTGTACAAGGCGCACTTTGCTCGTGTTTTAATACCTGCCGTAATGCATGAGTACCCGAGAGGTTACTCAATAAAAAATGAACCCATGTCTTACCACTAAAGTACAAATCCCCCGTATCAACACTCCCCCACTGTGATTCAGAATCGAGTAAAGCATAAATATCGTATGCCTGTGCGACATGCTTAATTTTATCCAGTTCAACCAACGGAATTTCATCGCTTAAATATTTAGCTCGAGACAGAACCTGTGCCAATCCTTCGTTTAACCAGCGAGGTGTAACACCAAGCAATCTTAAATTCATCGCGTGCACTGCTTCATGCACGGCAGTCGTCACAAGCTGTTCATCATTTTGATGCTCTACAAACGCGGAATTACTACCATGGAAATACACACCTCTGCTATTTCGTGGGTCAAATCCATATCGCGATGAATAGTTTTCGTATGATGCCCTGTTTGGCAATACCACTAAGTTAAAATAGGTTTGCTTAATCGTATTGGACTCAATCAGTAGCGCGTAGATGGCACTGACTGAGTGAAGCTGTTCAAAAAAGTGATTTAAGGTCTTCTCACGAATTCCCACGTGATACATTTTTACATTAAGCCAACCATTGAGTACTCGCTCACTACGCACAAAGTCTCCCCTTAGTCGGTTCAACCTTTGCTCAGCAAGCACTTGTTGTTGATTGAAAAATGCGTCCATATCACACTGCTTCGCAAGTGACTGTGGTAGCTGCCGCGTATTATTTGAACCTGATTCTTGACTCGCAACAAGTGCAACGGGTTCAATATGTTCAATCGCCTGTGGTTCAAAAATAAGTCCATTGTCTGGCCCACCATTTGTCAATTGCCAACTAAGCAAAGCCAGTAAAATCAGTGCGATTATGACAAACCACCGCTGTGCATTTCTCTTTGACAAGTCATTCACCCATTCCTTGATAGCCGTTAAACTAACTTAGCATAAAATAGGCACAAAGCGATGCGTGATCCGCCTTACTCGGTGCAAAGCTGTGCCAAAACACTGATCGCACGCTCCACATCGTTACGGGTCGTCGACCAATTGCTAAAAGCGGCCCGTATAATTTCTTCTCCGTGCCAAAACCCCGGTGTCACAAATACTTGCAAACTTTGGTTGATGACCTGCCGGCAATCACGGACGTTGCAAATGGGATGAGACGTGTTTGGTTTGAACAGCACAACATTTAAATCACAAGGCTTCACAAGTTCATAAAATGGGCTTGAATCAATCCAACGCGCCAACATCTGTGCATGAGAGACATTACTTCGGATGGCCTGCGAAACCCCTTCTTTGCCATAAAACATCAATGTAAACCAAACGGGTAGGGCCCGAAATCGCCTTGAGTTTTCAATTCCCAGCGACATAAAGTCGTCATCCTCACCACTTTGTTCTAAATAAGGTGCAGCAACATGACAAGTTTGCTTGAGTAGTGGCTGATGGCGCGTTAAAAATACGCCGCAATCATAAGGTACATTGAGCCACTTGTGACAATCTAGCGTAATACTATCTGCATGTTCCAAACCTTTGGTTTTGCCGTCGCGACCATTCAGCAACCTTTCAAAAATACCAAACGCAGCATCCACATGAAGCCAAGCTTGGTGCTGCTCGCAAAGTAAGGCAATAGCAAGTAAATCATCATAATCTGTACCCGTCACCGTTGCTGCACTGGCAATCACAATTTTGCTTTTTGCGCTACTTGCTGACAGCGCGCTTGCCAACGCCTCTACGTCCATCGCTTCGCTCTGTTCTATACGTTCAATTTGTTGCCAGTTGTTTTGCCCAATACCAGCAAGCCCTAAGCTTTTGATCATACTAGCATGAGGACAGGCACTAAAAACTTGCACATCTAGTCCTTGCATACCTTGCTTGGCAATATCAACCCCCTGCTGCAAACCTGCAAACTGCCTCGCAACTAAAGCGCCCAACAAATTTGCCGATGTCGCCCCTGTTGTAAATAAACCACTAAACTGCTCAGGCAAGTAAAATAACGCATTTAGCCAGCCAATTGCCTGACGCTCTATACTCGATGCAATTGAATCCCCACCCTTGCTCACATTTTGATTAAATACCGTGACCAACCAATCTGCGTATGTCGCAATAGGATTAGCCCCACCAGTCACAAAGCCCCAATACCTCGGCCCATTACTCGCGGAGATCCCCGGTAGCAAATGCTCATCAATAAATGAATGTATGGTATCGAGCGCATGACCTGAACTGGGTAACGTAAAGTTTGGGAGATTTGCCTGCGCACATGTCACAGGTCTCTCGTTTAGGCTATGTCTAAACCTCTCAACGTAGTGACGCAGCGGTTCAATAAACTCATGATGATTATCAGTTTCAAATTTCATACACCCTCGCAAATGTTTTTATCAACAACTGTGGCAACTAGTGTATGCTTATGCAAAAAAGGTAACAGATACAAAAATTTGATTTTTATAGATAACAGATGAGTAAACTATCCACCTACAAACAACTGGCCAATTCAATCATTGAGTCTATCCACAATGACACTTACCAAGTTGGCGATCCGCTCCCTTCTCTTAGAAAGTTTACCCAGCTGCAACAAGTTAGTATGACCACAGCCTTAAACTGTTATCGATATTTAGAACAACAAGGCTATGCAATTGCAGAACCCAAACGCGGATATTTTATTACTCAACCTACGCTCAAAGCGCACTCGCATACCTTCCCATATTTTAAAGCCCTGCCAGCGCATATAAATAACACGCAAAATCACTCTGTAATCCCCAGACAATCACTGGCAACAGCAGAGCTAGACAACCAACTTATTGACCGAGTGCGAATTCAAAAATGTTGGCAACAAGCCGTTAAAGACTCATCTTTGATCTTTGGTTATGCCGACATACAAGGAGAACCGAGGTTACGTTCAGCACTGTCTACTCACTTTTTAAAACAAGGATTTACAGTGAGTGACGAAGAACTCGTGATCAGTAATGGTTGTTTAGATGCTGTGTGCTTAGCTTTGGAAGTAGTGAGTAAACCCGGTGATATTATTTTAGTCAGCTCGCCTTGTTATTTGGGGCTTTTGGACATGCTGCGCACGCTCAATCGTAAAATCATTGAAGTTCCCAGTACGCAGGCAGGCTTAGATCTCGTTCAACTTGAAAGTGCGCTACATGAGCACCCCATAGCCGCATGCATCTTAACTGCAAACCATCAAAACCCGACAGGTCACAGCCTCAGTTTGGCGCAAAAACGCACTATAGCGGCACTGGCAAAGCAGTATCAAACACCGATTATTGAGGATGATGTTTTTCGAGAGCTTAGTCATAAAAGCACCATCCCCCTGCCCATTAAGCATTTTGATAAAGACGGCTGGGTGCTCTGGTGTGCGAGTGTTTCCAAAACACTTGCAGCGGGCCTTCGTCTAGGTTGGTGTGCCCCTGGGCGATTTTACGAGAAATATCTAAAACAGCGTAAAGTCCGCACCTTAGGTGTGAACCAGCCTATTCAATTAGCACTCGCTTTATATATTCAACGTGGTTATTACCAACACCAGCTCACTAAAACTAACCGTCTATTGAAAGATAACGTCAATTTTTATCTCCGTTATTTAGAGCAACATTTGCCTAAAGACTGCGTTATTTTTCAACCCCAAGGCGGCTTGGTATTGTGGCTAGACTTGGCCCTTCCCAACACCCAAGAACTATGCGAATCTCTTGATAAGCAAGGGGTTTATCTACTGAACGGCAAACTGTTTACCTCAACGGCGTTATATCATTCATGTATCCGTCTCAATATAGGTCTGCTTCCATCCGCCAGCGTAATCACACAGCTCGATTTGCTGGTCAATACCGTGAGGCTGTTAAAAAATAGCAATATCAATCATGCCCAAAATGGATAATTAAGGGTACACTGCTAACTCGAAGTAACGATATAAGGGATCAAATGCAAGACCTCACAAAAGGACCTATTCACAAATTAATTATTACCATGGCAGTCCCCATTGCCGTTGGCTTGTTAATACAAACACTTTACTTTCTTGTCGACCTCTATTTTGTTGGTGCTCTGGGAGAAACAGCGCTGGCAGGTGTAAGCGCGGCTGGTAATTTATTTTTCTTTGTGATGGCCTTAACCCAAGTATTTAATGTTGGCTGCGCAACACTCGTTTCGCATGCCATTGGTCGCAAAGACACTGCGCAAGCGAACAAGATTTACACGCACTCGGTATTTTATGGCTTAATCTCCACCATTGCCTGCTTTATATTTGGCTACTTGCTTGGTCATCATTACTTTGCAGCTGTCTCTGCCGACGAGGCAACCTACCAAGCAGGTTTGAGTTATTTTTACTGGTTTTTACCATCATTAGCATTGCAATTTGTGCTCACCACAATAGCGGCCTCTATGCGCGGCGCTGGGCTGGTAAAACCGTTTATGACCATTCAGGTATTTGCTATTTTACTCAATACCTTACTTTCCCCTTTGTTGATCACTGGAGTCAGCATACTGCCGAAAATGGGTGTGGCTGGTGCTGCGTTAGCCAGTTCTATATCAGCCGTATTTGCGTTGTTATTAACGCTGAATTATCTACGTAAGAGCGAACATACTTTGAAAATAACCGCGTCATATTTCAAAGGAAATTGGGATGTATTAAAACAAATCCTTAAAATTGGCGTACCGGCTGGCAGTGAGTTTATGCTCACGTTTTTATACATGGCTGTGATTTTCTGGGCCTTAAGCCAGTTTAACTCTGCCGAGCAAGCAGGATTCGGGCTCGGTAGCCGAATTATGCAAGCCGCCTTTTTACCTGTGATGGCCATTGCATTTGCAGCACCTGCAATAGCTGGACAAAATTACGCTGCAGGTAAAATAAAGCGCGTACACCAAACTTACAAGATAACCATGTACATTACCGTCGTGCTGATGTTTTTAATTTCGCTTCCTTGTATTTTATTGCCAGAGCTATTCTTTATTGCTTTTACCAATGATGCTGAGGTACTAAACTCTGCGACCACATTTTTAAGCTATATTGGCTTTAATTTTGTGCCTGCTGGTATCGTGTTTTCAGCCGCGGCGATGTTTCAAGCGTTTGGTAATACATTGCCCGCATTGCTTGGCACAGCGTTAAGAGTTGGCAGCTTTTGCTTACTATTAGCCTTTTTTATGAGCCAGCAAGCGCTTACGGTAACTACCATGTGGAGTATTTCTGTTGCTTCGTCTTTACTTCAGTGCGTTGTGGTACTGATACTGCTTCACTTAACACTCAAGCAGCGAATTTATAGCAAGGCGATAAAACATAAACCACAGCCAACAAATGAACATGAAGTAAACCTTGCTTAGTGCATTAAAGTCAGCCCAAACGGCTGACTTTGTTCTCGCAAACAGCCTGATCACTCACACTGGGCCGAGTCAAAATTATCAACATATTGGCTAATGTGATCAAAATAACCATCACTTAAAATGGCGGTGGTACCGTAGTGCCCTGCATCACTGCCAATGGTGAAGCTGTTCTGGGCACCTAGCCCAGCTTTTATAAAGGCTTCTGCATCGGTTTTAGCATTGCCATAAGCTCTCACAATGTTAAGACCTTGCGCTTTAAAGCTATTTATTTCCTCAATTTTGTATTGTGCTGTTCTGTGTATACTGGTTTCATTACTGAGTGAGGTTCTTAACACCCCTTCTGGTAATCCCATCCAATCTAGCCAACTGCGTGTGCCCTTCGCATACCAATACACCCGTGCCGTTAAATAAATAGGCTGATAACCCAAATCCATATATCGGCGAACCAAGCTATAAGCGCCATCTCGCGCATCGGCACGGTCAATACCTGTGTAGTCTCCAATAGCTTCGGCATCGGATACCGTGAGCGTACCGTCAATATCAAATAAAACGGCTGGTGTGTTTGGGTCCACAACAGTTACAAACCCTTCTGTGCCAGAGCCATCCGCGGGTACCCCAGCATACACTCGATACTGACCTGCTGGTAAAGCAGGCAGAGTAACAAACGCCTTTCCATCACTGTTAGTTACTTGCTGCGATAAAAATTGCCACTGTGTATCCTGCTCGCCACGAATATAAAAACGCACCGTTTCGTGCTCTAAGTCTTTGTGCGCAATAGCACCATAATCGAATTTAGCGGTCAGCTGTGCGGTTTGCCCTGTCGCCACCACTACATCATGGATCATATGAAAACTGGGTAACCAAGTGATAAAACGGTTTAATCCATTACGATACCCAGAATCTGGCAGTTGAGGCTTTGGATAATTGATTTCCATCCATGTTGGATCAGCACATTTAGGTAACGCAGAAGCGTTAAATGTAGAGAGTATTGCTAAAGTAGCAAGGGATGTTTTTAAGCACGACGTTTTCATTTTTAATCCTTTGTATTTTTTGGAGTAAATACACTATAGATAAAAAATTAAACTTTTATTAACAAAAAATGGAAAACCAGTATTTCATATTAGTGTCATATGCTGGATAACAAAAAGTGATGAGTAATGTAATGAAAAGTGCGAAACAAAGTGACACTGACTTAGACCAGTGCCACCAAAGCTCAGGGAGAAAACTTACTTTTTCTTTGATTTAATCCACTGCAAGTAGTTGTTATAGATATGACTGACTTGCATGGTAGAGTCACCAGCGCTAATATTATGACACGCAAAACAATTCTCAGGTTTAATTTGCGGGTTTGTACCCGTAGTATTGCTAAACGTTTGGGTATAAGTTTCCATGGCCATGTTGGCAACAGCCAGTGAACCACGAAGCGAGCCGTTAGCATTCTTACCAACAATATCCCCACTAATACCGTTACCAAAATTGTAACCTTGCGTGCTCAGCCAAACAGATCCCGCATAAAAGTAGTTACTCCATACAGGGTTTGACTTTTCTAGCTTTGCATTTACCTCACCATTTAATCGTGCAATGTTATTAAAGTTAGTCACATCGCGTTTCTGTTGCTTAACTGGAGCTCCTAAAGAAGGGTCTTGACTATTTGTATACGGATAGCCGTTTGGTACACCATACTGATACAAACGGAACGAATTAGTGACTTTTTCATCTGCTGGGTAACTTAAATGTGCATCTTGAACTTCAGTACCGCCGCGATAAAGCAAATATTGATGGCTGTTGCTCACCACTTTGTCTTGCTCTAAATAAGCTGTACTTTTTACAAACTCATCACCTGATTCATAGTAATCTGGCGCAGTGAGTTTATGTTCAAAAGTCGCCCAAATAAACTCTGGGTGATTCTCAACCACCCCAACGACGTGCATGCCTATCATAGCAACTTGGCTCGGCTCGCTATATTTGTTGTCGGTTTTGTAGATTGCGTCTCGGATGTAAAATTGTGTTGATAGGTCAACGCCTTTATACACTTCTTGTAACTCTTTAACATCAATCCAAGCGACTTTCATTTCAACCGACCCCACCGCAAACTCAGCATTTTTTGAGGCAACAGGGTGTTCAATGGCTGATTTCATAAACGTGTCATTTACGTGAATTGAGAAATGCACAGGCAAACCACCATACTTGCTGTAAATGATGGGGTCGCCAAAGCCTGCTTGGTTAAAGTCCTCTAAAATCAAAGTCTGTGCTGGCTTTAATCCAGTTGGGTTTAGTAGGTCGTTCCACGGCTCAAAGTAGGGTTTTAATGCATTGTCGACTTGCCAAAAACCAGGCCCGAACATAAACAAATTGCCAGGCGCTTTAGCTTCTTGCGTTAGGTACAAAAATTTATTCCACGACCACTGATGAAAATCACAATTGCTTGAGGTGTCTTCACCATTTTTAAAAGCAAATGGACTATTTGGCCCTTCTTTTGGGTTAGGCACTGGAGATGCAAACCAGCTTGCTTCAGCATTACATTCTTCGTTGCTATAAGCATTAGCCACAGATGTAAACGACAATGCTGCGATGGATAAAGCGCATAAACCAACAAGTGGCTTAGCGTTTAATGATGACGGTAACATGATTATTTCCTTTGTAACGTATACTCACCATCTTAATATAGAGCGCTTGTTGACTCTTGGTAAATTACAGGACGTTACACAGCCAAAAAAAACTCAAAACATCACATAAAATTTACAAGCGCATAGTTTGCCCATACAATGACCCAAAGGCCATAAAATAAGCAAGCCAATGGATTTTAAAATTAAAATAAACGGCAAAAGACATTACGGACAACGCGCTAACGCGAATACAAAAATGAGCTTTGAAAGTGATAGAGGCCGCATTATTAACAGTGCAGCCCTTCGAAGGCTGCAACAAAAAACACAAGTGTTTCCGCTGGAAAGAAACGCCGCTGTTCGCTCAAGGCTCACTCATTCTTTGGAAGTGCAACAAAATGGCCGCTTTATCGCCCAAAAGATCATTAAAACACTCAAACAAGCCAACAAAGCACCAACGCTTTATGACGATCTTGCATCGGAGCTTGAAACCTTAGTCGAAATGGCGTGCTTGATGCACGATATCGGCAACCCTGCTTTTGGTCATTTTGGTGAGTCTGCAATTAACGATTGGTTTCGTCGTTACTTCAAACAGCACCGTACCTATGGTGAAAAAGCAATTGAAGCACTAGCGCAACAGCATACTAGCTTTGATCACCAACTTATTTGGGACCTATGCCACTTTGAAGGCAACGCCCAAGCTATTCGTATTGTTAATACCTTGCTGAGTTTAAACCTGACTTACAGCCAAACTGCCAGTATTTTAAAATACACCCGTTGTGGCACCCATATCCGCCCACATGACGAAGACCCCAAAAGCTACCTGCAGAAAAAAGTAGGTTACTACTTTAGTGAGCAATCGTTCGTACAACACATGTGCGATGAGTTACAAATCGAGTTAGGCAATCGACATCCTGCTTCTTACATTATGGAAGCCGCTGATGATATATCCTACTGCTTAGCCGATATAGAAGACGCGGTAGAGAAAGGTTTTATCAGTGTCGATAAAATCATTGAAGTATTTGACCACGAATATCAAGCAGAGCTAACCAAGCTGCCAGATAGCGAGCAAGCCTATCAAGACTTTGTAGGGCAAAAGTGCGTTGATGCCAAGAAACAAGCCAAAAAGAACCTCGCCAACTTTAATAATGAGTTTTTTATTTGGCTTAGAGTAAGCTTAGTTCACCCGCTGGTAGAGCACGCCACACAACGATTTGTAAACAATCTAGAAGCCATTTACGAAGGCAGCTTTAACCACGCTTTGCTTGAAGATAAAAGCTACCAATTCGCCATTACTCAAGCCCTTAAAAACGTGGCATTCAAGTACGTATTTAATCACAAAGAAGTGGAGCAACTAGAACTACAAGGCTACAAAATCACCTCAGGGATTTTAAGCGAATACCAACACCTACTTGATTTAAGCGCCGAACAGTTCGCCAGCGTCATAGATAAGAGCAATAAATACCCCGTTGAAGTACGCCTACTTAACCGTGTTTCAGGCCAATTTATTGCCGTATATCAGCAAGCTATTGAAAAACTCACTCACGAACAAACGCAAAACCCCATTTTTGAGTTTTACTACCGCTGCCGACTACTGCAAGACTTCGTCAGCGGCATGACCGACCAATTTGCGTATGATACGTATAGAGCACTGATGGTGGTGGATTGAGATTAGTTTATAATGTTCACAAAATTTACTGTGCCACTACATAGTTCACTTTGATTAATCTCCTAATTTGTCTAAAACCACTTTCAACCGCGCAAACGTCACAAACTCATCTCTGGCTTCCATTACTGCGTACTCTGGATTTCTTGCTACCAGCAAATAGGTTGCTTCGCCTTGCTCATTAATCTCTTTTTTTACATCACGTAATAAAAATTGCTCATCGCCTGTTTCGTCAAACCGTTCTATAGCAATCGTTGTGTTAGTAATCGAGCCTGCATTACCTGAAGTAATGCGCTCTAGAAGCAGCAGATCACCATCTAGAATTGGGTGCTTACCACCATTCATGGAATTGCCGCTGGCATGAGCCAAAAAGTGTTTAGTGGGGTCTACTTTGCCACTTCCTTCAGGGGCTGGTCGGTACTCTACGTCACTTATATCCGCATTTTTAAAGTGTCCACAGGCTATTTTTAGATTTGGAAAGTACGGCAGCATGATCGCATCGACATCGTTGTGATTATTTTCAGTATTGTTTTCACTGCAAGTGGCGTGTGGTGCTTGACCAAATAACGCGATATTCGATTGAGAAGCAGGAGCCAAAGGCTGATTGGATTTGTCCGTGTTAGCTTGTATAACTTTAGGCTTATATTTAGCCAAACGGTAATCCACGAGTTCTTGTATGCAGCTTTTAAGTAACTCAATATCCCGTTGTTTTACTGAGAAGTTTGCTTCAAATAGAGAGTTTATAGATGGCGTGCCATGTCCTGAAGAGGACTTAAACCAAGGCTTGGTCTTTTGCCCTTTTCTTTTCAGCTGAAGGTATGCACCAAGTGGGTTATCAAGCCAAAAGCTAAACCACTTTGCATCATCGCCCGATTGAAACCGTCGTTTAGGATCTATATCACTTTGCCAAAGTTTGGGATTGCGCTGGAGTAAAGTGTATGACGCTTGTGCTAACTGGCCGCAGGTAAGCGATTTGTTTAAGCCGTCCAACTCAATAAAAGCCTTGAGTAAAATCATCTTAAAACACTTAGCCATGCGTGTTAATTCAACCGCTTCAAGCAGAAAATCTTTATATGAGGAAAGCCACGCTGAATTTATAGAGCGATGATGTTTGTCTAAGCTAGGGCTGTTGCGCTTTTGTAGCTCAGCTATCATCTCAAACCAACTACCGTGTTGCTGCTTTGGTTTATCTAAACTACCGTAGTAGTGATAGAACTCACACGCTGTGGGGCCGTGCCCCATTAATTTAGCGAGTGCTTCATAGTCTTCTAAAGCGCTCGTTCTTAACTTCTTAGCGAGTTCATTCCAAAGTTGGGCGCTTTGCAGATCGTAGGTAACATTACAGCCCTGTGGGAGAACGGGCGCTTTGAGCTTACGTACCACGCCTTTTGCGCTGCTCACTCCCAGTAAGGCCATCGGCTTGTTTAAGAAGCTGTGATGATTACCAATAAAGTCCAATACAACTAAATGTGACTTGCCTTCATAGACTCTTAACCCTCGCCCAAGCTGCTGTAAAAAGAGCACTTTAGATTGACTAGGTCTTAGCATCATAACCGTATCTATACTGGGTAAATCGGTACCCTCATTAAACAGGTCAACACAAAACAAAACCTTCACCTGTCCTTGCTGTAATTGTGTTAACGCATCATTACGACGTATCTTGGAGCCACCATAAACAGCGAGAGACACAACGCCTTTTTCATTAAAATATTGCGCCATAAATTCAGCGTGCTTAATCGACATGCAAAACGCAAGCGTTCGAGTTTGAGCATGTTGTTGCCACTGCTCGTATGCATGCTTTGCTCTGCGCACAGTCACCAATTTATTTTCAAGCTTAGTTTCGTCAAACTTACCATTGCGCCAAGGGATTGCTTTGTAGTCAACTTCTTCATCCCAAATGCCAAAGTAGTTAAAAGGCACCAATGTTTTCGAATCAATGCCGTGGACTAAATTGCGCTCATAAACCAAATTGTTATCACATAAGCTCAATATGTCGGCTTGATCAGTCCGTTCTGGCGTTGCTGTTAACCCTAATAAGAATTTGGGGTTAAAGTAGTTGAGTAAATTTTGATATATACCACTGCTGGCGTGATGAAACTCATCAACAACTATGTAGTCGAAGTGAGTTGCACGAAATCGTTGTAAGTGAGTTAATTTGCCTATTGTTTGAATTGAAGCAAATAAGAAATCTGCCTCTACTTCTTTTTTATCGCCCTTATAGAACCCTACTTTGCCATCTAATAAGGCCGTAAAGGTGTTTAGCGCTTGTTGTAAAATTTCTTCTCTATGTGCCACAAACAGAACTCGCTTAGCGGCAAGCTGCTTCACGTCAAATGCTGCTAGCCAAGTTTTACCCATACCGGTGGCGAGCACAACGAGGCCACGTTGATACCCTTGTTGTCTAGTTTCATTTAGCTTTTTGAGCGCTATAGCTTGGTCCTCGCGAGGCTTTGGTTGCTCAACTTGCTCATCTACAAATCCACTCCCGACCGCAACAAACGTTGGTTTTTTACGACGCTTTATATATTGGTCAATCCAGCAATGGCTTAACTCTTTAACTTGCGAATGCTCAAAAAGCGTTGAAAAAGCCAGGTCAAATTGATGAAACGCATCAGAGTCTGATTTGAGACCATAAAAATCATGTCGAAAACACCACTCTAAGCCAGTTGTTAGGGCAGATTTGCTCATGTTGTTTGAGCCAACAAATGCACTCCCCTCAAATGGTCTGCCTTTATCCAAAGCGCCTTTGATAAAGATGTAAGACTTCATATGGAAACTGTCTTTGCCCTGAGTTTCAAAAATGCGCACATCTGCGCCTTCTTCTTTTAACAGCATTAAATCTCTAAGGGCATTTGGGCAAGTAATGTGCAAGTAATCCGAAGTAAGTATTCTGACTTGGTTATTTGCTTCAAGCGCTTCATTGAGTGCACTTTTCAGCAGATTAAGTCCTGAGCGTTGAATAAACGACACTGTGATATTAATTGTATCCGCATGATTAATTGCATGTAGTAGCGCTGGTAACAGCGGGTCGGCCCCACCTCGATAAAGCTGTTGTTGATTGCTAAGCTGCAAAGCGCTTCCTTGATCTATACGGCTCACAAAACTAGTCCTTCCTAAGTAATGCGTTTAGCCAAAGCTCGTTTTCTCGATTAGGTCGTTGATCTTCAGTGACCCATGTTTTCAATACCTTCAGATGAGGCAAGCTTTCAACTATCGAGGAAAGACCTTTTTCATTTAAGTCGGTAAACCGCCGGCCATTGTGTTCTCGCTCTTCGACACCATATTTAAATGACACATACATCACACCGTGTGGTTTTAAGGCTTTCTCTAGCCTTTCAAAGCAATCTACTAAGTCGTTTTTGGCCACGTGTAATAGGCTTGCACATGCCCAAATACCATCAAATTGTGCAATTGCATTGATGTCTTCGAAATGTGCATGCTGCACGGTTTGGCCTAAATTTTTAGACGCAATTTCAACCAATTTCTCACACGCATCCATTGCACTCACGGTGTATCCAAGCTTTTTGAACGCCAAAGCGTCACGGCCACTACCACAGCCAGCATCGAAGATATGAATGTGCTTTTTATCACTTAATTGGACTAATGCTGGTAAAAACTCACTATAAAGTGGCTGCATATCAACGTTTAAAGTAGCGCTTGCAAACTCTTGGGCATGCTCAGCGTAATATTCGAGTGTAATGTTGGACATCAATTACCTAAAAATGTATGGGTTTCAAAACGTAAGATTCAGTAAATGAAAAACTGAGATGTTTTTCAGTCAGCAAATAAATTGACCATTGGAGTTTAATGAAACCATAAATATATTCATATCACATGGTAACTTTAATGAAACACCAAGAGCACCTTTTAAACGCATAAACTTCCTTTCATTCTTGTTACTTCCTTAACCAACTTATCTGGGGTACTGCAACTGCTGTGAAGACGAAGTGACTATACAGGCGGGTTACAACAGACCTAAGTTAACACGAAGCTTTACGTATTTAATAGTGATTTGAGTCAAAAAAGCAAAAGTTATTCACTATATGTTTACATGAAAGGTAAGTTTAACGAGATAGAGAAAGGTTAAAATTAGGATGAAAACTGATTAACGTAACATGTCAGATGCACCGCATCGTTTACAGTGAATTACAATTTGAAAATGAAAACAAATGAGGCTTACACAGTAGATAAAAGAGTAGCTAGCATACTGGAGGGATTGCTTGTTACTTGTACAATCTTGTTCAACACAGGTTGTAAAGCTCTTCCATGAGCAACTGGATTTGCAACAGTTATGCACATAACCGTGATTGCAAATTTTATTGTTAGTGGCAAATGTGGAGGAAATATGGATTTCTGTTATTACTTAGTTTCCATTTTCATTCACAAGTTTAAAGAAATGTTAAATTAAGTGTTTACATAAGGTATACATTACGGTATCTTTGGCTTCGCATTAAAAGCTTAATCTCCTTTAAAAGTTGATTATCGCTGATGCCAACAAGGAGGTTGGCGGTGTTTTATCTTCCTTAAAGCACACTGTTTAGGTGTTGTTATTCAGCAGGCCCACTTTATGTGGGCCTGCTTTTTTTTGACCCTAAATTAACTTTACTCACGTATAAGCAGTGATAACATAACGCTGTTTTTGTATGGAGACATGCTCACGTGCATTTGAGAAAGCCTTTTTCCGTTTTAGTGGTGATTTATAATCACAACAATGAATTTTTGCTGATCCGTCGTGCCGACGATCCTAACTTTTGGCAATCGGTAACTGGAGGCGTAGAGCGAAATGAGCTTCCTTTAGAAACGGCTTACCGCGAGCTAAAAGAAGAAACCGGCATAGACGCTAAAGCACTGGGAATTGCAATTCATGACCATCAAACGACTAATCATTACGAAATAAGGCCGTGTTGGCGTCACCGTTATGAGCCGGGCTCCATTATTAATACCGAGCATGTATTCAGCATTTGCGTACCCAATGATGTTGTTGTTGAGCTAGACCCCAATGAGCACACCGACTTTCAATGGCTAGATAAAGAAGCCGCCTTAGAAAAAGCTTGGTCACCAAGTAACCAGCAAGAAATCGCGAACCTCCAACTTTAGAGGCGCTAGCAAACTGGGTGTTTTGACGGTGGCAAATTGAAAAGGTCTTTTTAAGCATTAATGCGGGTGGTTTAGAAGATCCTGACCTGCGTTAGGATGACGGCTCACTCACCTTAAACAAATTGCTATAAAAAAGGGCCTTTATCATGTGATAAAGGCCCTTTTAAACATCAATACGGGTAGTTTAGAAAAGCACTAACTACCAAATTTTTATGCGTTTTTCTTCAGGTTTGAACAGCTTGTCACCTTCTTTAAGCGCAAACGCTTCATAGAATGGTGCAAAGTTAGTCAATGAACCATTTGCTCTAAACTCACCTGGTGAATGGTTATCTATCACAAGTAACTGGCGCTGCATTTGTTCACGAATTTTTGCACGCCAGATTTGTGCAAACCCTATGAAGAAACGTTGCTCCGGTGTATATCCATCAAGGTTTTGGCGTTGCTTGTCTTCAAGTGACAGCTGGTATGCTTTATAAGCAACGGTTAAGCCACCTAGGTCACCAATATTTTCACCAAGTGTTAGACGACCATTTACGCTTGCGTCGTCGTATAGCTTGTAGTTATCAAATTGTGCAACTAAGCTATCGCCGCGCGCTTTAAATTGCTCTAAGTCTTTTTCATGCCACCAGTTATGAATGTTGCCATCGCCATCAAACTGCGCACCTTGATCATCAAAACCATGGCCAATTTCGTGACCAATAACTGCACCAATACCGCCATAGTTCACAGCATCATCCGCATTCATATCAAAAAATGGCGGCTGCAAAATTGCGGCAGGGAACACAATTTCATTTCTAAGTGGGTGATAGTAAGCATTCACCGTTTGTGGTGTCATTCCCCACTTTTCTTTATTGACCGGTTGGCCGATTTCAGCAAGTGCACGTTTTGTTTCAAACTCATCAGCACGCATAATGTTGCCCACTAAGTCGTCTGCTTTAACTTTGAAGTCATATTCACGCCACTCGTTCGGATAACCAATTTTGTAGCGGAACTTGGCAAGCTTTTCTTGCGCTGCTTGCTTGGTTTCATCCGACATCCACTCAAGCTCATCAATGCTGATGCTGTATGCTTTGATCAAGTTCTGAACCAGCTGCTCCATGCGCTCTTTTGCACGTGGTGAGAAGTGTTTTGCAACATATAACTTGCCAATTTCTTCACCTAGGATGCCATTGGTTAATGACACACCACGCTGCCATCTTGGCTTTTGCTCAGCTACTCCACTTAGCACTTTACCGTAGAACTCAAAATTAGCTTGTGCAAAATCATCACTTAAGTACTCAGCAAACTGATTCACCGTATGGAACTTCAGGTATGCCTGCCACTGCTCAACTGAAATTGTGCCAAACAATTTACCAAAGTCTTCAACATAACTTTTTTGACCCACAACAATTTTATCTGTAGCAGGTAAACCTAAAGATTTAGAAAACTTTGCCCAGTTAAATTTGCCTAACTTTTCAGTTAGCTCGGCTGGTGTGTGAGGATTATAAATTAAACTTGTCTCACGTGACTTGGTGCGGGTCCACATCACTTCTGCTAGCTTAGTTTCAACTTCCAAGATAGTTTGTGCTGCTTGCTCAGGCGCCTCTTCACCAATTAATTTAAGCTCTGCAGCAATCATATTGACATAAGCATCACGGAGCGCTTTTGATTTTTCGTCATCTTTAAGATAGTAATCTCTATCGGGTAAGCCAACGCCACTTTGGCTTAAATAAACCGTATTTTGTGTCGCGTTTTTCGCGTCTGCTTCAACACCAAGTCCTAAAGGCAGAGTCACATCGTAAACAGATAGCATACCGATCACTGCACTTAACTGATCATAGTTTTTTGCAGCAGAAATTTTATCTAGTAATGGCTTAATTGGTTCAAAACCCAGCGCGTTAATCTGCTCTTCGTTCATAAAGCTGCTGTACAAGTCACCCACTTTTTGCTCGCTTGAACCCGCTTTTGCGGTTTGCGCTTGTTTCTGTGTTTGTTGAATGATCTCTTTAACAGCATGATCAGACTCTTCTCTTAATGTAAAGAAGCTGCCCCAGAATGTTTTGTCACTTGGGATTTCGGTGTTCTTTAACCAAGTGCCATTTACGTGGCGGTAAAAGTCGTCTTGAGGTCTTACACTTAGATCAAAGTTTGCTTTATCAATCCCTGAGTGTAGATTTTGCTCCACAACCGCTGTTGTTTGTTCCACTTTAGTCGCTTGTTGAGAGCAACCACCTAATACTGCCAATGCCGCGGATACGGCCAATACAAGAGTTGTCTTTTTCATTATTTTTCTCAAATATGTCGCTTATTAGAAATGTGATTGTCATTATCGCCAAGCGACGTGCACATACAAGGTACAAATATGAACGTATGTAAACAAAGCATCTAAAACCAATATGAAAACACATAATATCAATAGCTTACATACATTTTCGACATATTCAGTTACACTTTTCTCTTCGTTTTCTAGCAAACCTACCAGTAAAAATACAATTCCTTCAATGGTACTTATTTAGAGCATAATATTCGTTGTTATGTTTTAAAAAACCATACGCAAAGGTAACACGCCCTAGTCTATTTGTTCCCTTAGTGCTACGCTCAAAACAGGACCAACTTATCAGCTAAGGAACACTATGGACCCCGTTACGCAAATACTCGAACTACTTTTTAACGTTGAAGTTGTGCTCTTCATTTTGGTTATTGTGGTACTCAAAAGCAGCATCAAATTTGTGCCACAAAACCGCGCATGGATGGTAGAGCGATTTGGCAAATACCAATCAACTAAAGAGGCTGGTCTTAACTTTATTGTGCCTTTTATTGACAGAGTCGCTGCCGATAGAAGCCTGAAGGAGCAAGCGATCGATGTGCCCTCTCAGTCTGCCATTACCAAAGACAACATTTCTTTGATTGTTGATGGCGTTTTGTACTTCCGTGTACTTGACCCCTATAAAGCCACATATGGCGTAGATGACTACATTTTTGCAGTCACGCAGCTTGCTCAAACCACGATGCGTAGTGAGCTTGGCAAGATGGAGTTAGATAAAACTTTTGAGGAACGGGATTTACTTAATACCAATATTGTTAGTGCTATTAACGCGGCTTCTGATCCTTGGGGAATTCAAGTACTTCGCTACGAAATTAAAGACATTGTGCCTCCCAATTCAGTGATGGAAGCGATGGAAGCACAAATGAAAGCTGAACGAGTCAAACGTGCGCAAATTCTGGAATCTGAAGGTGATAGGCAATCAGCTATCAACGTTGCTGAAGGTAAAAAGCAAGCGCAGGTACTTTCGGCCGAAGCTGAAAAAGCAGAGCAAATTTTAAGAGCCGAAGGTGAAGCTAAAGCCATTTTAGCCGTTGCAGAAGCACAGGCCGAAGCACTCAGAAAAGTGGGTGAAGCCGCCGATACGCAAGAAGGCCAAAAAGCGATTCAACTCGATTTGGCAACAAAAGCCATTGCCGCAAAACAAGCCATTGCCAAAGAATCGTCTGTGGTTATTTTGCCCGACAATGGCACCGATGCCAGTGCGTTAGTCGCTCAGAGTATGTCTATTATTAATTCCATTAATAAACAACAAGGGTAAAATTCTATGGCGTTTATATTAGATAACTTGCCTCAGTCATTGATAGTGATCGGTATTGTTGCGCTGATCATTGAAATTTTGGTGCTTGGTTTTTCTACTTTTGTGCTGCTGTTTTTAGGCCTGTCTTTTATCTTTTCAGGTGCCATGATGTACGCAAATTTGATACCGCATGACTGGCTAACCGCTTTATGGGTAAATGGCGTACTGACTTTGGGGTTTGCGCTAGTGCTGTGGAAACCCCTTGTTCGCCTGCAAGAATCGGCAAAGCAAGACACCGTACATACTGATTTTGCTGATATAGAATTTACACTCGAAGACGACTTAGACGCACAAAATCAACTTTTTCATACCTACTCAGGCATCAACTGGCAGTTAAAAAGCCAACAACCTTTGGCTAAAGGCACGAAAGTGCAAGTAGTCAAAAAAGAGGTTGGAGTAATGTGGGTTGAGGCGGTTAGAGGATAAGCACCTATCATACTCCTCTATAAAAATGCGCTAACACATTGCCATATGCGCAATGTGTTAGCATATCCGATGAGAAAAATGAGCTAAGTTCTCACTTTACTTATGATGTCGGTTCCAATTTGGCGTCACCTGCTGGTTCTTTGATCCTAATCTCAAACTCAATGGTACGTATATTTTCTAGTCTACGGTCTTCTTTCACATTGTGAATAAATTTGCTTGTAAATGTCTCATCGCCTTCATCCGACTCATAGATAGCACCGGCGTCCTCGTCTTCAATAGGCAAAGAACGCGCTAGCGACTTAGCTGGCTCCTCTGTATCAAAAATTGAGTCGCAAGACATTACATCCCACACCGTGACTCGTACTTTACCACGCCCTTTTTGGTCTGTTGCATGCAGATTTAATACATCCGTTACGCCAATGTATTTGTTGGAGTTTTGAAACACTCTGCAGCTGCCCTTTTTGCGCTCTTTGGCCTTACCCACCGCATACTTTTGATATTGAATAATCAGTGGCTTAAAATTTTCATCTGTTTCTAACGGGGTAGTATCAATTGAGTAGCCAAATCCTGCATATCGGTTGTCTACCATCACATTAAACTGAATCAGGTCATTCTCATTACATAAGATGTAATATTTACCATTCTCATAGTGCAAAGTAACCGTGTTAGTCTGTGCAGATTTATCTTTTGTAGTTACATCTACATTTGTAGTTACACCTACATAGGTATTCTGCTTGAAAAAATATTCAAAGTCATCAACTGTCCTGAGTGACATAGCTATCCCCTATATTTTAACTCGAAAAGGTAATTCGTCTGTGTTGTCCTTCATTTCGGCAAACAGCGCTCTCACTTTTTGTTTCAACGTTTCTGGTAATAGCGATAATGTCGGAACCGCTTTATCTTTGTCTATCACACGCCAACTCATATATGGACCTAACGAAGCGATCCAAGTGTTTGACTCTGTGTAAGTATTTTCATTTCCACCAATACAGTTTATGGCTAAATTCATGTACTCTTGTAAATTCTTATCCAGACTACTTTCACCAGAGGCATTGCCGGTTGAAAAATCGCCTTGTGCCGTCATGTTGTTATATTGCACCTTAGAACTAAACCCAATTTCATGTTTTGTCAGTTCCTCAGAGTAACTTTGTTCATCTGACTTTTCTTTTTCTGACGTTGAATATAAAGCACCGCCTAAAGTAAATTTGGTATATATAATATGCCCATATTTATCGAGTATTTGGTTTACTGAATCAAATGCCGCTACTCGTGCGCGATGTAATTTGTTTTCACTTACATTATCATCAAAGTCGCCAAAGTATTGAATCTCCATGAATTCACGTATAAAAGACTTTCTTAAAACAAGGGAACGTGGGTCAAATTCAATAACAATTTTAGGGATCTTGTAACCAACATAAGTTAAAAGCACTTCGCTTTTCGATATTTCTTGCTCTTTACTTGATTCTTCCGTTTCATTCTTAATTGCAAAAAAGCCTAGGTTCAAGCCTCCTGAACTTTTTTTACTTCCCGACTTCATTCGCTCATGCTCAATGCGATTAAATGAAGCGTGTTTATCAACACGCACGCTGACTGTGGGAAGCTTGTAAAAAACGTCTTCTTGATCCACTAGAAATAGTGGGAATGATGAAGGCTCTTCTCCAAAGCCGTTAACGACGTAACCGCTAAAGAGGTTGTTTCGCATAATTAAGTGCTGCTGCTGCTCAGGTGACAACTTATCAAAGTGATCCTTTTCGCCATCGGTGACGACCTTACCTTCTGCAGGAAATGGCGCATCTAACTGCGTTTTTTGATATTCTAATTTGGTTTTTAGGTCTACCTCGGCAGGACTAACAAGTGCAGGATCTTTTGTGTCCCACTTCCACTTCGATTCTTCATGCTTGATTTTAATACTTCCTGACTCAAGGAACATTTTGACGGGATCGTTCATCGAGCTTTCATTTAAAGTACTTCCATCATGTGTAAAGCGGTCACTGTCAGAGATAAATCCATCTTCAACTAGCAATTTTTTAAATTCAACCAATGGCTTATTGACGTCGAAGCTGAATGTTTTTGATTTTTCGCCTTTGACAACTTTAACCTTTTGGGTATTAATCGCGCGCCAGACTTCGATCTTACCCTCTACTAAATAGTTTTTAATTGGGTTTTGAAGAGACGCGTCACTTAATGATGCGCCTTTGTACTCAAAACTATCAGCTTCTGTCATATAGTTTTTATCAAGTAGTTGTGCTTTCAAACTAGAGAGCGCATCCAATACATTCATATGCATTATGATTGGATCAGCACCACTTTTGCTCACCACGACATCTTGCACGTCCTCTTTAACAAAACTCTCATTGGATACATGCAACGTGTTATTAGTCAAATCCAGAGAGTTAAGTACGATTTTTGACTCTGATTTTGTTGCAATTTTTAGTTCACCCACAACAAAGTAGTCTTTGCTTGCCAATGCAGCTTCAGTGCGAACCTTGTCCAGAGTCACCGTATCTTCAAATTGAAAAATTGCACTTTTGCTCTTATCGTGTTCAAAGTTAACGATCAAATTCATTTGTGCCATGTTATTTTTCACCCTCTGTAGATTCACTTTGGAAGAACTCTTCGCTTAAAACCTGAGTCGTCGATTTGGGATACCACACTGACATAAAAGCGTCATTATTAGCCGCGTTTGAAAAGGCCACACTGGCATAATATTGTTGATATGGGGTTAGGCCTGTTAAAAAGTTGCAGGCTTTTTCAGCCATGCTACTGAAATCCGACCCTTTAAAGTAATCATAATCCCATTTTACCGATGCGGGTGGCGTAGATACTTCTAAAACACCGCTTACTTGGTCTTGTTGCTCTAATTTTTGCCAAAAAATAATCGCACGGGCATGACCTGGAGAGTTATCGCTAGATGCAACCTTCACATTGAACATATTTTTGTAGTTTGTATTTATATAATCTCTGGCTTCTTTCAAAGCATCATCTTGCCAGTGTTTATCTATGATTTTGTAATCCCATTTAAGCTCGTTAGCCATGATTAACTCCTCAGAATTCTATAACTTATTAAAAGTAATGCTTATTCTACAAATAGAGTCATTGCTGTAAATTACACGGTGTTACACTAAAAAGAACTAGTTCCCATCAACGTTGCATATAAAATACAGGTTTATCAATGTTGATAATGCGTTTGTTAATGTCAAATGTGCCCGTTAAAAAGGGATTTGCCTTTGAGTAGATATAGAATGTGAAGCGCATTGTTTGGGAAGTACTCTGCTCATGACTTCCCATAAAGCTCACCGCTACAATATTTGCTTAGCGCGAATAAAGTGAGTCAGCTGATCTGCAATTTGCTTATGCTCTTGCTCTGTTGGATGCCATATGCAACCACTGAGCTGTGAGTAAAATGTATGTGCGTACAAGTCACTCAGACCTTTTTCATTCAACAGCTCAATCGCTTCATTAGTCGCTGAAATGATAAAGTCATAAGGGTATGCAGGCCTTGGCATAAATACAATTGGCTGCTCAGGATAGCGAGCGCGCAACGTTTGTACAAACTCAACCATTCTCTTTACCCATGCATCTTTAACTTCTCGAATATCTTTCCATGGTTCATGAGCCTGTGGATCGGTACTAAAATCATTTGTACCCACTTCTATAACTAATAAACTGGGAAATTTGTCCTCGAATTCTCGAGTGTCACCATGAACCGCACCAGCTTTGTCATAGTAATATGTTAAATCATGATGTGTTTGGTTGCCGTTCCAATTACGTATCAATCCAAGGCCAGAAAAAGAAAGTTGCGTAAAGCTTGCGTCAAGTTGCTGCGCACTCACATAGGGAAAAGCTAAACGTGCATTGCTTGTTTCCACCACTTCCGGCCATGTGCATTCACGTTTAGAAGACTCGCTACCAAAACCTGCACTAATTGAATCACCAATAAATAAAACGTGTTTTTGAACGTCCCACACACCTTCTAGCTGACCATCTACCTCGAAACTCAGTAGCTGGCTAAAATTAGCGGGGTCTTCCGTGCGTTTTACAACCTCAATTTCTACAGACTCTGAGCTTGCTTGACTGAACAGCGGGTATGTTTTTGCTTGTCCACTGTAATCCGTCACAATCTTTTTGTGCAGCTTACCGTTCACTAGCACATCAAATTGGTTGCCCCAACCAATGAGCGTGGCGTCTAAGCGAGTGCCTTTCAGTTGAGTTTTAAAGTGACTCCCCGGCCAATTAAAATTAACAACACCTGTACTGTAGTCTTTGGCAATTCGGCCCTCGTAAACAATAGCATGGTTAGTGGCAGGTACTGAGCGTGCATAGGCGTCGTTTGCGATAAGTGCACCACCGCAAATCAACATAGAAATTAAATTAACCTTATTCATGTTGTTGTTCCCTTTAGTGAAAAATACAACATAGTATTAACCTAAAAATTGAGCAATCGAGATTTATTCATAGTGCACTCTTTCTATATTACACCTTGTGTATTCGCGCCTTCTGCAAGGATAAACTAACGGACCAAGAAAATGTTAGTGCTATGTTATATAAGCTTTTAATTTTAAATTGCAAAGAAAGAGCTGTTGATAACTGCTATTGTACTAGCGCATGTT
This sequence comes from Pseudoalteromonas sp. ABE4_541, assembly GCF_056312285.1. Lineage (NCBI taxonomy): Bacteria > Pseudomonadati > Pseudomonadota > Gammaproteobacteria > Alteromonadales > Pseudoalteromonadaceae > Pseudoalteromonas > Pseudoalteromonas sp. ABE4_541. The sequence goes on along the minus strand of NZ_JBSVEM010000014.1, from coordinate 15,610 downwards.
TTGCTGTTACATGCGACAAATTTGTAAGCCGATTTAGCCTGTTCAGTCAATTTAAGTTCACGACAGCTGCGTTAAAAGCCGCTTTTAGAGCAACAAAAAAGCCGCTTTAGAGAGTCTAAAACGGCTTGACATTGCGTTTATATCAGAAACCTAACCAACTGATATGCAATGAATTCTTATGCAGCTTGATTGCTTTCACTGCGTTCGCTATGGCGAATAAGGTAATCAAACGCACCTAAACTAGCTGTCGCGCCCGATCCCATGGCGATAATAATTTGTTTAAATGGTGTTGTAGTTGCATCACCTGCGGCATACACACCGGCCATTGAGGTTGCCCCTTTGGCATCAATGGTTATTTCACCAAATTGGGTCAGTGAAATCTCCGAATCTTTCAAAAATTCCGTGTTTGGCACCAAACCAATTTGTACAAAAATGCCGGCTAGGCTTAGGTCATGCTGTTCACCCGTCACTCTATCGGTGTAACTCAGCCCAGTCACTTTGTTACCATCACCCAATACTTGGGTGGTTTGCGCATTTTTGATGATAGTGACATTTGGCAAACTTTGGGCTTTTTTGATCAATACCTCATCAGCACGCAAAGTGTCAGCAAATTCTAAAACCGTGACGTGCTGAACAATATTAGCAAGGTCAATAGCTGCCTCAATACCCGAGTTACCACCGCCAATCACTGCCACTGGTTTACCTTTAAACAACGGGCCGTCACAGTGTGGGCAGTATGCTACGCCTCTTCCTTTATACTCAGCCTCCCCTGGAACATTCATGTTTCTCCAGCGTGCTCCGGTTGCAAGCACAATTGACTTTGCTCTGAGCACAGCACCGTTTTCCAGCGTAATGTTTAAGTCTTCATCACGGTTAACTTTAACTGCACGTTGACTCGCCATCACATCAACATTGTATTGTTTAACATGCTCTTCTAATTGAGCAACGAGTTTAGGGCCCTCGGTTTCTTTAACCGAAATAAAGTTTTCGATACTCATCGTATCGGCCACCTGACCACCAAACCTATCAGCTACAACGCCCGTATTTAACCCTTTGCGCGCTGCATAAATAGCCGCTGCGCTACCAGCAGGGCCACCACCAACAACAAGTACGTCAAATACGTCTTTCTCGTTGAGTTTCTCGGCTTGCTTTTGCCCTGTGTTGCTATCCACTTTGCTCAAAATATCTGTCAGTGTTACTGCACCTTGTGAAAACAACTCTCCATTTAGGAACACAGTAGGCACCGCTAACACATTGCGCTCGTTTACTTCATCTTGAAACAGCGCGCCGTCAATCATGGTTGTTTTAATGAGTGGGTTCAGGCCCGCCATCAAATTAAGTGCCTGAACGACCTGCGGGCAGGTTTGACAGCTCAATGAAATATACATTTCAAAGTTCAGTGGCTCATTGAGCGATTTGATTTGTTCAATTTCATCTTCATTGGCTTTAGGTGGGTGTCCACCTGATTGTAAAATAGCTAAAACGAGCGAAGTAAACTCGTGGCCCATTGGTACACCAGCAAAAGTTATTTCGGTTAAGCGCTGTTTTGAACGCACCGACATACTCGGTTTACGAACTTGCTCTTCGCTATTATTTGAAACAGAAATGAGATCACTTAACGAGGCAAGCTCTTTGCTGAGTGTCTCTAATTCTTTCGCCTTATTGCTGTCATCCAGTGCAATGACCAGCTCTACAGGCTCTTTAAGGGCGCTAAAATGGCTTTTTAATTGGTTTTTAATATTTTGCTCTAACATAATTGGTCATCCTCACAGCAATAAAAGGCTGGGGTGGCAATCCACCCCGACAAATTTAGATTTTGCCTACTAGGTCTAATGAAGGCGCTAGCGTTTCTTCACCCGGCTGCCAAGATGCTGGGCACACTTCACCATCGTGGTTTGCGATGTATTGAGCCGCTTGCACCTTACGAAGAAGCTCTGTTGCACTGCGACCAATGCCTAAGTCGTGCGTTTCTACCACTTTGATTTCGCCCTCTGGGTTAATTACAAATGTACCGCGAAGTGCTAAACCTTCTTCCTCAATCATCACACCAAAGTTACGCGTGATTTTGCCTGTTGGGTCACCAATCATTGGAAATTGGATTTTCTTGATTGTGTCAGATGCATCGTGCCAAGCTTTATGCGTAAAGTGCGTATCTGTAGATACCGAGTACACTTCTACACCCATTTCTTGGAGCTTCGCATAATGGTCAGCTAAGTCACCAAGCTCAGTTGGACAAACAAAAGTAAAGTCAGCTGGGTAGAAGAACACAATTGACCATTTACCTAGCAAGTCTTGCTCACTCACTTGAACGAAGTCGCCATTGTGGTATGCCGTTGCATTGAATGGTTGGATTTTTGTGTTGATCAATGAAGTAGTCATATTTTTCTCTCTTAGTTAACGTTATATCGATTGCGAACTGTTTATGCTTGTTCGCTTTGCTTGGTTACTAAGATAAGGCGAAATGAAAAACAAATAAAATTGATTGTTTAGATTGTTTCAATCCGTTTTTACGATTACCGTTTTTTTCAGCTCAAAAGTGATCATCTCGGCTGTGAATTACATAGAAATTATAAGTAACGCGTGTGCTGCGTTATACTCGCTAGCAACGAACTATAACTTGCCTATTCAGAGGACAATATGCATCCATATTTTAATCATATACAGCTTGGCTATTACGGTGTCTTGCCCTTTTTAGCCTGTGTGTTCTTTTCGTTATTACTCGGCTCGTCGCAAGCAACTGTTGATGCATTTATCTTTTACAGCATGGGTATTTTAGGCTTTATGGCAGGCTCTCTTTGGCGAGCAGGAGAGCAATCATACACGCATGCAATCATGTCTGTACTGGTTGTGATCCCCTACCCACTACTCACATTTACGTCTTCTACAAGTGCTCTTATGTACTTGTCGATTAGCTTTATTCTTGTGCTGGTATTTGAAAGAGGTATGGCCCCTTGGCAAGAACACCATAAGGACTATCACAAGATGCGTTACATTCTCACTTCTGTGGTGTTCGTTTGTCATTTATTTATGATTGCTCAAAGTGTTGAGCTGAGTCGTGTTTAAACTGCTATACCTGTATAAATAATTCGCTTTTTGCTGCACTGGCACGGACATGAAACAAAAAATAGCCATTGGTTTAATTTGGTCTGTAGGCCTGATATTTTTAGTTTGGACTTTTTCGCAAGACAAAGTGCTCTTGGATGCGATTGAAGAGGTGGTTTGGTTTTGTTTGTCAACCACCGTTGTGATACTTGCCGCGCCTCAATTAAATAGCAGATTACTTATTTACGGCTGGTTTTTTTACTGTACAGGGTTGCTACTGGACGCGATAGACGACTTCATCGCTTATGACATTATCCCTATTTTGATCCTCGACACATCATTAAAAAGCATTGGTTTTATCTTGGTGTGCTACGGCATGCTTGTTTTGCTGGCATCAAAAAAAGACACGATAACGCGATTAAACTTAGAAATTGCTAGCCGTGAGCAGTTAGAGCAACGTTTACGTTATGAAGCCTTTCACGATGCATTGACGGGCATAGGCAATCGAAAAGCCTGTTTCAACGAGTTTGATACTTTGAGTGACCGATATACGTGGCTCTACTATTTTGATTTAGATAATTTTAAACATGCCAACGACGAGTATGGTCACCATATCGGTGATGAAATCCTCTGTAACTTTACCAAAAAGTTAACGAATGAGTTGGAAAGCGAGGCGGTATTTCGCATTGGAGGTGATGAGTTTGTTGCTTTTACAAACTTAGAACTTGAAGATAGAGACACGCTACGTACCAATTTGTCTACTCAGTTACAGCAATATCAAGTCGGCGTTAGTATAGGTGCAGCGAAAACTAACAAGCGTCTTGAGCCTGATAAAATCTTGCAACAAGCCGACGCAAAGATGTATCGAGACAAATCTCGCAGCAATAAATAATACATACTTACTGGAACGTACCTAGCATGTAATACGTTTCGTTGTTATTCTTTAACAAAATGTTAGTAAGGAAAGACAGTGTTTAGCCAATTATTCAAAAACAAACAAGTGGAGCAGGAACTCGCTAGCTTGCAACAAGCATTAGCAAAAAGCCAAGCAGACAATGAAGCTCTTCAGGTTCAAAATAACGAACTAAAAGATGAGCTAAGCCAATATCAAAAGCAACTCAACGACAATACCGACAACCAATTACTCCAGTGTGCGCTAAGCGGTTTGGCGCAAATTTATGGCATACGAGAGAGTGTGGCTAATAGCTTTACAGAAATTGAGCATCAAAGTCAGTCAATCTCACATATTAATAAGTCCTTTGAGATTTCCGAAAGTTCACTGAATGATATTCTTGGTGGTATGGCAAGCCTATCTAAAAATATGGGTAGTATGACGAGCAATATTTCTGGGCTTTCACAAATGGCAGATAACATAAACACCTTCGTTACCACCATTTCTAAAATTTCAGATCAAACTAACCTGCTTGCCTTAAATGCGGCAATTGAAGCAGCCAGAGCCGGCGAAGCTGGACGTGGGTTTAGTGTTGTAGCCGATGAGGTGCGTGCACTAGCCAATAATACCAATGAGTCTGCCAATGAAGTATCCGACTTAGTTAAAAAAATCATCGATACAACGCAACAAACGGTCAGTGCTGTTGAAGTGATCCAAAAATCGAACGAACAGCTGTCGCACAGTATTGGCAACCTCAATGGTGAATATAAAGATATTGTGAGTAATTGTAGCTCTATGAAGCAGACGATTTTGGGTGCAACGACACAAACTTTCTTACAAACCGTTAAGTTGGATCATGTTGTTTGGAAAGGGGCGGTTTATAATCATTTAATTGGCATTGATCGTCAATCTATTGATAGTTTTTCAGACCACACGAGTTGCCGACTCGGTCAGTGGCTTGGCGGTGAAGGTGCGAAAAAGTATGGTGATTTAAGCGCTTTTAAATCCATTGATGCACCACATAAAGAAGTACATAGCGCAGGCGTACAAGCGATGAAACTCAGCGCCCAAGGAGATAAAAAAGCAGCCATCGCGCAGCTAGGCAAGATGGAGCAAGCCAGCGAACGGGTTATGCACCTGCTTGATGAACTTGCGCTAAAAGGCCGCTAGCAGCTTTTTGACAATAAAAATGATACACTCGCCGCTGTTTTAACTTCTGTAGTTTAGTATGATTTTCGAAAAAACATGGCGAGTATTAACCGTAGGCGACGGTGATCTAAGTTTTTCACATGCATTGCAAACATCTAACCAAGTAAGCAAGTTAACCGCTAGCACCTATGATGATGAGCAAACCATTCGTGACAAATACCAGCATCATGCACTTGATCTCATTAAGAATAGCCAAATGGATTACTTACCCGCATTCGATGTCACTGGGCAAACCAGCTGGCAACGCTTGAATGGGCAACAATACGATCTGGCTATTTTTCAATTTCCGCTTATCCCTGCATTTTCAAGCCATGCTGAATTTAAGCAATCTACTTTATCAGTGAATACCTTGAATCGCAGGCTTTTACGTTTGTTTCTTGATAATGCCTACCGCTATGCGCTTGACCCAAATGGACCAATGCTTTGTTACATCACCTCTAAAGACGTAAAGCCCTATTGTGAATGGGATTTAGAAAGTTCGCTGTGTTTAGGTTCCAATATGCAATTTTTAGGATTGCATGACTTTAATATCACACAATTTCCAGGTTATCAGATCAGAAATGTGGATAGAGACAAACACGTTAAAGATACTAGCGGTACCACCTTTGTGTTTGGTGCTAAGACGTTGCCAGATTTAGCAAGTCAATTATATATTCCTAAATATCTTAACGATGAGTACTGTAGTTTCTGTCGCGCAGGACCATTTCACAGTGAAGTCGATCAGCAATCGCATCTTAACTCCAAAAAGCACCGTGCTATGGAAAAACATCAACAAGCGTGGTTAAGTTATTTGTCATCTTGTGAACAACACACATCATAATCAAGTTGTGTGTTGTATCTCTAAATAAACGACAAGCGTAATAGAAAAGATGCATTAAAGTGATCAGTTGTAAGCAACGAGCGAGCGAATAGTAAAATCGTCGAATATTGTATACAAACAGCTTGAGTATTCTTGCCCAGCCCTTTAGACTGGCGCCCTTTTGTACGATAGCAGTCATAGAGAATAGGCATAAATGAAGTTAGCTAATAGAGAGTTTTTACTCGCTGTAGTGTGTTTATTAATTGCGATGGTCACAATTCAGTCTGGAGCCTCTATCGCTAAACAACTCTTCCCTCATGTCGGACCTGAGGGTACAACCGCTTATCGATTAGGCTTTTCAGCTTTAATTCTCTGCCTCGTTTTCCAACCATGGAAGTACATTCCCGCTAATAAAAAACCAATTTTAATTTATGGCCTTTGCCTTGGCTGCATGAACATCACGTTTTACTATGCGATTGAGCGGATCCCTTTGGGGATAGGCGTTGCACTTGAATTTACAGGCCCGCTTGCTGTTGCCTTGTTCTCATCAAAGCGAAAACGAGATTACCTTTGGGTGCTGTTCGCACTACTAGGCATTATATTGTTACTACCAGATATGAGCAGCACTGATGGACTTGACCCTATAGGCGTAGTTTTGGCCTTAGTGGCTGGCGCATGCTGGGCTGGCTACATTTTATTTGGTAAAAAAACAGGCTCACAAGGCTCGGGCGGCACGACTGTCGCACTGGGCATGACCATTGCGGCAATCGCCGTTGTGCCAATTGGTGTGGTATCACAAGGCTCAGCACTACTGAGTTGGGAGCTTATTCCACTGGGCATGATGATTGGGGTGCTTTCGAGCGCACTCCCCTATAGCCTAGAAATGGTTGCTTTACGTAACATGCCCGCGCAAGGCTTTAGTATCATGATGAGCCTAGAGCCCGCAATTGCGGCGTTGGCGGGTTTACTCATTCTCGGCGAATTACTGAGCGTTTGGCAATGGCTCGCTATTCTTATGGTTATCGTCGCATCTGTTGGCAGTTCGTTCTCAAATGGCAAATAAGCCACGTATTATTCAAAATATTGCCCATATTCTAGTATGGCAAGCCTATCTAAAAAACTCTCCAGATGTTCTGGGTAGTAGTGTGGGTGGCAGTCACAATCAGGCTGCGCTAAAGCGCCGATATTTGGCTTGCTGACGCTCAGCGTAGCCTCGGTCGATATCTGATATTTTGCACTGATCGTTTCTCCATCCACCGTATCATCCCAAATTAAGTACAAATACCGCTCATCATTTGAAAAATACACTTTAGGATAAGCTGGCTCTTCAAAATCAAAGGGCACTTCTACCGCATTTTGCGATTTATCCAACGACATTGAGCTTTCTAGATTCATTAAGCTTACGATGGCATCTTCGCTGTCAGAAGAAGCGACAACCACAGCAAACCGCCCGCTATGGCTCATCAAAAATTGTGAAGGTTTTGCTCGCAAGGAGATTGAGCCTCTATGCTGCGAGGTTATCAAATCCCAAATGTCTATTTCGAACTGACTGTACGATATAGTAAAAAGTATGGGTGTGCTCGGATGTACGCATGCACAATCTAAGCGATGCGACAAATGAACCGGTGGATAGGCGTGTTTGTTTCTTTTATCAGTGACATATAAAGCTTGCTCTACAAGCTTAAAAGCAAAAATACGACTTTTTATCTGCTCCATCAGTATCTCCATTAAAAGCTGCACAACGTTTGCTATGCAGCTTTTTTGTTACACAGGTACTGAGTACCTAGCGAACTTGTTCACCTTGAGCAACCGTTTGATCTTGCTTGATCAAAGGATCCGCATCATGAATGACAGGTTCTTCACTAGGTTCTACTTGCTGTTTTTCTGGAAATAGGTAAGTCTCTAGCCATTGCTCTTGCTCCCATAACACGTGCAAAATGCTTTCTCTTGCTCTGTAACCATGCCCTTCATTTGGCAACATAACAAGTCGCGCTTGCTTGCCAAGACCTTTAAGCGCTGCATACATACGCTCTGATTGCATAGGGAAAGTGCCAGAGTTTGGATCTTTTTGACCATGGATCATCAACATTGGCTCGTTGATTTTGTCTGCATGGAAGAACGGTGACATATTAGCGTAAACACTTTGTGCTTCCCAAAAGTCTCGCTCTTCACCCTGAAAACCAAAGGGGGTTAAGCTACGATTGTAAGCGCCACTTCGTGCAATGCCCGTGACAAATAGATCTGAATGCGCAAGCAAATTCGCCACCATAAATGCACCATATGAATGCCCGGCTATCGCGATTTTGTTTGGATCTGCCACCCCTTTGGCCAATAAGGTATCCACCGCAGCTTTAGCACTTGCCACCAGCTGCTTTCTAAAGCTGTCGTTCGGTAACTTATCACCCTCACCGACAATTGGCATTTTCGGGTCATCAAAAATCGCGATCCCCTTAGCTAGGTATGGCATAGGTCCCCAATAACCATAGTACGGAAACTCATATGGAGATTCTCGTACCTGAGAAGCAACACTTTTATCTTTGTATTCTAACGGATAAGCCCACATTAGGACTGGAATTGGTCCTTGCGTTGGGTCATATCCAGCGGGCAAGTATAAATTACCAGTCAACTCAACCCCATCATCACGGGTGTACTTCAATTGCTCTTTCTTCACACCATTGAATTGCGGATAAGGGTGAGCAAAACGCGTCAGCTGGGTTAAAGTGTCAAAGTTAAGATCACGAATAAAGTAGTTTGGTTGCTCACTTGTTGATTCTCTTACGGTTATAAATCGCATTCCTTCATCATCGAGCACTTCTTTAACGCGCTCATAGTAAGGCGCTTGTGATTGCCATATACGCGCAGTGCTATTGGTTTTAACATCATAGCGGTCTAAAAATGGCTGATTACCCTGCGCTGATGCACCCTCACCCGTTAAAAATAGGTAACGACCACCAACCAGTTTCAAAATTTTTGAGCCTAAGTCACTGTATGTGTAGATAAAGCGACCAGGGTTTTTATAGGCATCATTGTAACTGCGCTCTGAAAACACCAAACGTTTTGCTTGTGGGTCACGAGGCACTATCACTGAGGTGCGTACGCTCCTATCACTAAAACGCCACTCGGTTAACATCGCCACTTCATCATCAGCCCAAGCAATACTTGCAAAACGACGTTCCACTTTGGCAAAAAGCTCTGGTTCACGTTTAAAAGGCGCGCTAATTGCATACAAATGGTCGTGATATGGCACCTCTTTTTTCATATCACCGTCATCTTGTGCGTGCGCCCATACAATGGTAGCACCTCGATCCGCACGCCATTGAAAATCGCGAGGACCTGTGCGAACGCTATCAAAGCCTTGCGGAATATTGTCAGCAAGAGGCTGTTTGGCAAGCTCATACAAAGGAAACCCTGTCATGCCCCAAACCTGCCAGACCGTGGCGAAGCGTTCATACGGCACTTGATATGAAAATGGCTCATCAATCATGCCAACAATTAAGCTAGTTGAGTCTGGTGATACACTGAAAGATTTCACCAACAACGGTTTACCTATCGCTTTTATTGGCGAGTTGAGTGGCACTTTCGCCAATTGACCTTGTCCATAAAATTTAAACTCTGATTCGTCAAAAGGCGATTTAAGCAGATTCTGATAGGTTCTAGCTGGTGCTTTTTGGCCACTACTTTGCTGAATAACAGGGATGAGTGGTTGTGCTTTTTGCTGTAACGGAGGCTGTCCATGATTCACCGCAAAGTTAACAACCAAAGCACTACTATCTGGCAGCCATTGATAAGGGGTTTGTGTTACTACACCATTGAGCGTTGATTCAGTAAGCTGCTTTGCTTTTCGCTCTTTTACGTCGTAAACCCACAAAGTCGCCTTCTGCTGCTGCTCTAAAATAAAACTTAAGTAGCGACTATTGGCCGACCATTTTACTGAACGAAAAACGCCATCATTCGGTATTCCTTGCGGACGGATCACCGAGCCTGTATCAACATGCTTAAACTCAAGTGATAAATACACCCGACGAGAAATGCGCATGAAATTTTTAGGGTTAAACTTGATACCGGCAAGTGCTTTTTCTTGCTGATTTAACTCATCCAAAGAGATGATGCGTTTTCTATCTAATAATGCCAACCATTTGCCATCGTTACTTAAGAGGCTCGTTGGGATGAGTTTAGCATCGACAAGTTCAGCTAATTCTGGAGAAGGGGTTTGGTATCCTACATTGGAATTAGCTTGAGCAACGTGTCCTATCGACAAGCTAAAAGCTATTACCAAAAATATGATTCTCATCATTATTTATTCGTCCTGATAAATTTACTTAACGGCCAATAATATACTTAAAAATAAATAAATTCAGCACATGAGATAATTTTCGACACGTTTAATTAAATTTTGCAACCTATAAAGTCAAACCATCGTGTGCAGGTTCAACTGACTAGAAACGATTTATCACAGTGGTGCAGTACAAGCAAAAAGAGTAAAATGGCTCGCTTTGAAAGCTTAAAAGCCGCCCAACACGACGTGCTAACGCAATATATCGAACACCATTTTAGAGTCCTTTATGAGTAAAAAAGTATTAGTCATTGGCTATGTTTGGCCTGAACCTAACTCATCTGCAGCGGGCAGCCATATGATGTCTTTGTTACGCTTTTTTAGAGCCCAGCAATGGCAAGTAGAGTTTGCAAGCCCTGCTCAGCAAACAGAGCATATGGTCGATCTTAACCTTGACGGGATCAGCACCAAAGTCATTACACTAAATTGCAGTAGTTTTGATGATTACGTTAAAGCATTACAACCCGACATTGTCATGTTTGACCGCTTTATGATGGAAGAGCAATTTGGCTGGCGAATTGATAAATTCGCACCAAATGCGCTTAAAATCTTAGATACCGAAGACTTGCAATGCTTACGAAATGCTCGCCATGATGCGCACAAAGCCAAACGCAAACTCGCAGTAAGCGACTTACATAGTGACTTAGCAAAACGAGAAATTGCTGCCATATTACGTTGCGACCTGAGCCTGATTATTTCTGACTATGAAATGTCACTACTGAATGATATTTACAAGGTTGATAAAGCGTTATTGCACCACTTACCTTTTATGGTCGATTTAGACCGTACACCACAGCAAACTCCAACGTATGCGCAAAGGCAACACTTCATGACCATTGGCAACTTTCGTCATGCCCCCAACTGGGACGCTGTACTTTACTTGCAAGAGATATGGCCACTCATCCGTAAACGTTTACCAAACGCCGAGTTGCATATTTATGGTTCCTACCCGCCACCAAAAGCGACTGCGCTGCATAACCCTAAAACTGGCTTCTTAATAAAAGGCTGGGCCAAAGACGCTTTACAGACTATGCAACATAGCCGTGTGTGCCTTGCGCCGCTGCGATTTGGCGCGGGTATCAAGGGAAAATTGCTGGAAGCCATGATCACCCAAACCCCTTGTGTTACCACAGACATTGGCTCAGAAGGAATGCATCAAGACTTACCTTGGCATGGGATAATCGCCAACGATCCACAAAGCTTTGCCGATGCGGCTATTGAGCTATATAACAACGCAGATTTATATGAAAAGTCACAACACGCAGGGCTTAATTTGCTTCACAGTATTTACGATAAGAACAAATTACAAGATACCTTATTGTTAAAAATCAACAGTATAAAAAACGACCTCCCCTCACATCGTCAAAAGAATTTTACGGGTCAAATGCTCAAACATCACACCATGAAGAGCACCCAATACATGGCGCAGTGGATTGAGGCAAAAAATGTCAATAAAAATCTTTAAATAGCCTAGACTTTGCAATGAAAGCGATTAGAATGCGCAGCAATTCCAATCGCTGCACTGAGTTAAAACCATCAAGTTTTTTCTTTATGTGCATGGTTTTCTTTAACTTTAGGTCTTGAGCCGTTGAACACAGCCACCTTTACCCAAAAGCGCAAGTTTATTGTTAAACTTGGTAAAATGTTGCACAAATATGGTACACCCGCTTACCGCTTAGAAGCCCACTTGATGGAAGTGGCAACTCATCTAGGCTTAAAATCTTCATTTGTTATGTCGCCCACTTCTGTAACTTTTGTTATTTGGACTGAGGGGCATGAGGAAGAGTATACCCATGTCGCGCGTGTTGACCCCGGCGACCATGATTTAGGTTCTCTTGCCGATACCGATGATGTTGTTAACAGAGTACTGAAAGGCGAACTGAGTATAGAAGAAGCCGACGCCAATTTAGACAAGATAAGTACACAAAAACCATCATATAATAGACTTACGACTGGATTTGCCTTTTCTATGTCAGGCGCTGCATTTGCAATGTTGATGGGCACCAGTTGGAATGATGTATTTTGGTCTGGCATGTTTTCAATTTTAGTGTTCATATTTGTGCTTTGGTCAACGCGTTCAAAGCGCGTTACACATATGCTAGAACCTTTAGTCGCTATCGTGGCAGCCGTAGGTGCATGTGCAGTGAGTAGCTATCTAGACCCAAGTATCAACATTCGACTGGTGATCCTCTCAGCTATTATTGTATTTATTCCGGGTTTAGCCTTGGCGATAGCATTTGCTGAATTGTCTTCACGACATTTAGTATCTGGCACAGCACGAGTGATGGACTCGCTCATGCTACTCTTTAAACTTTATTTCGGCGCATTTTTAGGAATAAGCCTAGGCTTTTATTTGTTCGGCATACAAGACTTTGTACAACCCGATCCACTTCCCAAATGGACAGCATGGCTCGCTATTTTATTACTGTGTTCCAGCTTAATCGTGATGTTCAGAACGAAATTAAAGCATGCGAGTTGGTCTATCGCATCTGGCTTTATTGCCTATGCAGTCAGTATCAGTGCGGCCGTTTACTTTGATTATTCAATCGGTGCATTTTTAGGTGCTTTTGCGGTAGGTGTATTTAGTAACTTATTCAACCGAATAGTCAACGCACCTGCATCAATTGTGGCTATGCAAGGTTTGATTGTGTTGGTTCCGGGGTCTAAAACCTATATTGGTCTAAATTCACTAATTGAAGGTCAAAGCATTATTCATGCAGATCATATCGGTCAGCAAACATTTCTTATATTCATGTCATTAGTGGCAGGCTTGATTTTCGCAAACGTCGCCTTACCGCCCAAAAAAGCGTTGTAATAGATATAAAATGGGCGCACGTTGGAGTATGTAGTAAAAACCATGTCTAATCGCGAGTAAATGACATGGCTTTGCAACTCTCAGCTGTGGCTTTTATTTTAAACGTACATACGGTGCATCATGGTGTGTACGTTTTTTATTTGTGCGAGTCCATTGGCGGCTATGAAGAGCCGTTCAACTTCAAATTAACACTATAAAACAAAGCAAAATAACAGACATTTATCCAACTGGCTTATGGACAAAAGTGACTTTATAAAGATAACTGAATGCGCAATAAATTAGAAAAGCACTAGGGGATAATGCTCGTCAGCCTACTTATATTAAAACGATCCCTAATGTTGGCTATTGTTTGGTTGCAGTTGTAAAACCGTTCACTGAGAATACATCGCCACTAGATGCGCCTTCAAATAAGCTTAAGCTTCAAACTAACCATATTAACCCTTACTTTATCAAAAGTACGCTCTTGTTACTTACCATCATTTTTATCGTTGTTTGCTACCGAATTTATCAAGAGCCTGAGAGTAACAACCGTGTAGCGATTAACTCAATTGCAGTATTACCTTTTGAGGACTTAAGTGATAATAAAGACAGGCCTTGTTGATCAAATCAGGAGATAAACCTCAAACTCAGGTTTTCACCCATGAGGCTGATATGCAGGCAGACCTAGCCTGTTCATGGTGTTTATCACCTTCACTTTAACCATCGTTTCTGTGTGCTGATTGTTAAAACTTCGACTCTTCAGCTTGTCGCCCATTAGCTGCTTAAAGCGATACATCGCTGTCTCAGCGAGTGAACGAATGTGATAGCCAGAATCAACTTCCATTGCTTTAAGCCTATTTGACGCGTCATAAACACCGTATGATCCCTCGGGTGACACTTGCCCCAATACTGTGCATTTTCTCTTGGAGGTGCTCGTAAAATCGCTTTCTTTGCAGCCACTTCGTTATAACAACTGCGAGTATCATAAGCTCCATCTCCTGTGACTCTATCTATATTTCTACGTAACGGTCGCAATAAATCACAGAGTGCTTTACCATCCGATACTCGTACCATTGACAGCTCAGCACTCACAATATCATGGTTTGCTGCATCGACTGCTAAATGCAGCTTTCGCCATGTCCGACGTTTACTTGCATGGTGTTTGCGAGTGTGCCATTCACCGTTACCGTACACTTTCAAGCCGGTACTATCGACAACAATGTCCGTGAAACCTTTACTTGTAGAGGGCCGATACAGCACTGACAAGGTTTTACTTCGCTTACATAAACAGCTATAGCCAGGTGACCCTAAGGTCGTATTCATAATATTAAGCAAGGAGTTAACAAAGCTCTCCACAGCACGTAACGGCAAATTAAAGACCGCTCTAATCGTTAAACAAGTTTCAATTGCCAAGTCTGAATAGTAATTGGAGCGGCCACGCCCACCGTGTTTTTCGGTGTTTTGCCACTTTAAAATAGCGCTATCGCTTAGCCAGACATTGATGTTACCGCGTTGGATTAAGGCACGATTGTATTGTGACCAATTTCTGATTCTCTTTTTCATCATAACCGTTGAGCTGATGGGTTTGATGATCAGAGCACTCTATGCCTGAGAAGTTCCATGATTTAGGAAACAACGCCGTGATAGTGCTGACGCGTTGAATTTCTTAGTTTTGTGAGTTCATGAAAATTTCTAACTATTATGGTTATAAAACGCTTGTAATGACGTCACGTTAATCTATAACCAGCTGAACACAATTTATTACAACTGAAATAACTTGCGCATGGTAACCTTAATTACCACATTACTTAAACTGTGGCATTCGTATGGTTGGCTGTTCCATAGCAATGACATTGCCATTAGTGCGTTATACTGCCGTAAAGAGCTGCCCCACGTTTTGTTGAATTATATGAGTTGAAAAATCGCCTATCACCTGTGCTACATTAGTATTGGGGCGTCTTTGAAGAGTAGAATTTATTGATATGAGAACCGCATTAATCACCTTTTTATTTATTAGCTTTTCGCAGTCAGCATTGGCTTCAGAGCATTATGAAGTGACTGTTTATGTTAAACAACGCGCTGAATTACACTTTCCTTCTTTTGAAGTACATTCCTTTGGCCAAAAAGTAACATCGCAAACTGGCGGTTGTACGTATACAGGGGTGATTTGGCCTCTATCTCAAGGGGGGATTTTATTGGATGGGAGTATGATCTGTCGTTATGAAGAGGGGGAGAATCACATGTCAATGCCGTCTATGGCTGTTAATGCTGAGGGGGGAGAAGCGAGTGTTGAGCTCGGAGAGTCCGAAGTACAAATGTGGAAATATAGTGTTGAAATTAAAGCATTAGGCAGATAACTTGTAATATAGCAAACGATAAGAGTATTTAGCTGTTAAGGCGTTATGCTTACCAAGTACATGGTCGGTTAAGTGGTGCTTTTCACATAAAGGGACCCTGTAACAGATTCTGTGTAACTGCCAGTTTTAAATAACATCTTTTAATCGGTCTTCGAATTCTATCATAAATCGATTTAAGGCCGAT
>NZ_JBSVEM010000013.1:0-141368 GCF_056312285.1 Pseudoalteromonas sp. ABE4_541 | reverse complement strand
CTGTAAAACGTGACTTTTTCATTGTTGTCTCCTGTTTGTGATATTACAGAAAACTCTAATTAAACATGTCTCATGTTAAGGGAAGTGGACATAACCTTCTCGCAGAGACGTTACAGCCGTATTAGAAGATATATTAATCGCGATATGGTTGAACTTGTGAAGAATAGAACTCAACACCCGGTACTCAAATGTATCTTTATAAAGTTCAGTTTAGAGGAAAGAGGAGTAGTCGAAAGATTATTCTGTGTGAATATTTTTCAATCGCTTACGCGTAGACACGCACGCCAATAAAACGCTCAACTTTACTGCGGCGCTAGAAATTGTCAATGACTATGGAAGTGCCAATGGCTTTGCATACATTTCAATCTGGCAGGTCATAAGTTACTTGCTCGAAGTCGTGGTAAGGGCTAGATTCACTCACAAATGGAGGTACACACATCTATGCAAAACACTTTCGTAGGAAACAACAAAGGCAATACTCGGAAACTTATAACGAGGTGGCCAAAAAGTGTTGACCACTACCCCCTAGGCTCGGTTAATAATTACTGCTCCCTATTTAAACTCTAACTTATTTGAATTTAAAAAATATTTCTTGCCATTTTTTAAATCTTTTGTCGTAAAAGAGTAGATGATAAAACAATTAGCGGCCTCCTCTTCAATAAAAATATTTTCTTTTAACTTTAAATTAAATTCAATCTTTTCACCGTGACGAACTTCAATGCCAGAATTTTTGTCAAGTCCATAATCAGTAATTGGGCCTATATACCTCACTTCTCCTACCTCACAATGGAGTATTAGCCCATTTGAGATCTGCTTAGATTCATATCCAATAGCTCGTTTATCAAGATTCAAAGTCAGATCAGACTCATTCCTTATGCTGACTTTTAGAAATACGTCATCTGATGACAATTTGATCTTTACTATAATCAGGTCATCACATACATCCACCAAATCACAATATGAAATATAATTTTCACTCACTTCATCAGAAAAACAATTCTGAGTTGGCGCAAAACATAGGATTAATAATATAAATGCTCTAATCATCATAGTCCTTAGTATCTGCTCACTTTGAATGAGGACCCTTGGACATCCACTTTAAAAAACCGCGCTCAAAAACAAACTTGAGCGTCCGTATATGCCCATGTTAGTTCACCTTTGCGTACATAATTATATTTTTCTTATCTATAACATATATTTCTAGGTTAGGAGCAAAACTGTTTTCACATCTATTGATAAGTATATGCTCTGAGAGATTTAGCAACATATAAGCACATCCTATTTTTTCATTATTTGAACCATAAACTAGAGTAAATTTATATCGGTCAAATGAATATGTAGCCTCATGAGTTTTCATACTGTAAATAGTTTGCGCAATAAGCAAAAGTGTTATTATCATTGAAGCTCGAGGGGCCCACCTGAGCATCACTTTACCTTTCCAGCTTTCGGTGTACGCTAATAGATTCCTGTATCGTTTGTCCAATTTAATTAACCTATAAAACGCTCTAACAGTGTCCTTTTTCTGCTGAGTAATTTCGTCTGTTATATTTTCTATTTCTGGTTCTACTAAATTGATAATCTTTGATATTTTGTCTTTCTCTTGCAGGATGCCATTAAACTCAACTGTAAGATCATATGTTAGTGGAATCTGTTTTTTAAAATCGTCCTCAATAAGTCGTTTGACTACCCCTAATTTTCCTGCGATTTTTTTTATCACATATAATTCAGCCATCCATTCGCCTGAAAAGTTATCGATTAACCTGCGAAGGTTAGATGTAAAAAGGAAAAAAACTACTGAAAATAGCACCATAAATGCAATCAAGAATGATGTGTCAGGACTAATAAGTTGGTAGGAAGCTAAGTAAACATCAAAAAAGCCTATATAATCATATACATTAATTCCCCATGCAGAAAAAACGTAGGACACAATTATATGAGAAAAAATAGCCGTAAAAACAATCATTAAAAATGA
This sequence comes from Pseudoalteromonas sp. ABE4_541, assembly GCF_056312285.1. NCBI lineage: Bacteria > Pseudomonadati > Pseudomonadota > Gammaproteobacteria > Alteromonadales > Pseudoalteromonadaceae > Pseudoalteromonas > Pseudoalteromonas sp. ABE4_541. The sequence goes on along the minus strand of NZ_JBSVEM010000013.1, from coordinate 139,396 downwards.
GAGTAACTGCCAATGGTCTTTGCATGTACTCGCTAGACTTATCAAATAACTTGTTAATGTATATTCATTTTTTTTCATTTATATCCCTATACTAAAACAATAACTTAAACTTGAGTAGAAGAGAACTCATAGGCTTCCACTTTAAAAACACTACAAACTGTCGTGGCACAATAAATTTGGCCTCCTGATTAAAGGTGAGAGAATCACCATAAACTATTTTTTGTGATTTTTACTCAATCACTTAGGCGTAAACATTAACGCCAATCAGGCTCTCTACTTCATTACGGCGCTGCTGATTACTGATAGCCATATAAGTGCCAATGGCTTTACTGGTTTTATAGTCGGGTTGATCGTAAATCGTCGATTTGATGTCGCTTTGAAGCTTCTGGGCAAGTTCAATACCTTGGGAGGAACTCTTAACAAAACTTGGAGATTGTTGAGATGAGGGTGCAGTATTACTTTCAGACGCCACTTTTTTAACTTGTGGCTTAACCTGATAAGTATTTTGATTTTGTACGATGAGTTGGGTTTTCATACTCTGCACCGCTTAAACGTCTACTTTAAAAATATAAGATTATTCGCGTCCTGGCAACTTTTTCCACGTTACTGTATCACGTACATAATGTGGCTGAGCATCTGCTGCGCTTACAGTTTTACCCTGTGCAAACGCTACATCACCAAGTTCTAACATGTAAAAAGCATCTGGTAGGGTTATATCTTCTTGTACGTGCGAACACTTTTCTTTTGCAATTTCAGGGTAAGCTGACCATGCGGTGCCAACCGCGCAAGTTTGGGTGTCGTATTGTTTCACATCAGCCGGCGCACAAACTATTTCATCATCAACGAGCTTTAAGCCGCCTTCTGTGGCGCTTATATATTCTGCAAAATAGATTTCGCCCATACGCGCATCAATGCCACTTACAATATGCATTTCGCCCTTTTCACGTAGCGCTTGTAACGCCATGGCTTCTAAGGTGGAAATACCTGCTAGCTTTAAATTTGCGGAAAATGCCAACCCTTGCGCGATTGCAACGCTGACTCTTACGCCGGTAAAACTGCCTGGACCACGCCCATATACGATACCGTCTAAATCCTTAAGCTGACAATTGGCCTGTGATAACATTTTCTCAATTTCAGGCAGTATTTTTTGACTGTGTTGCTGTGGACACACCTCAAAATGGCGATATGTTTGACCATTAAAATGAAGCGCAATGCTTAAAGCTTCAGTTGAGGCGTCTATAGCTAACAGGTTGTATTTCATATTATTTAATGTTCTCTAGAAATTCTATTGCGGTTTCCAAGCTACGAGTTCGCTTCATAGCTGGCAAGCTTTTTAAAAATGTTTGTCCGTATTTTCGCGTAACTAAACGATTATCGCAAATAACAAGCACACCTTTATCTGCCCTATCACGTATTAATCGCCCTACGCCCTGTTTCAGGCTGATCACCGCTTGTGGTAATTGAATCGCTTCGAAGGGTTCCTTACCTTGCATTTCAGCATCTGTCATACGCGCTTGTAGTAGCGGATCGTCTGGAGAAGTAAAAGGCAGTTTATCAATAAGTACGCAACTTAAGGCATCGCCACGAACATCAACGCCTTCCCAAAATGACGCAGTTCCCAGCAGAACCGCATTACCATGACGAACGAATTGTTCCAATATGATCCGCTTTGACGACTGTCCTTGCATGAAAATCGGATACTCTAAAGAGGTACTCAGCCCCTCATAAACCAAGTGCATCACTCGATAGCTGGTAAACAATAAAAAGGTTCGGCCTTTGGCCGCTTCAATAACTTGCTTAGCAATTTTGACCAAAGTATGCGGCATCATGTCATCGCCCGTTGCAGGAAGATAACGAGGCAAACACAATAAGGCCTGATTTTCGTAATCAAATGGACTGGCAACGATGCTTTGATGGACGGGTGTAAGGCCTAAACTCGCGTTGAAGTGTGAAAGCGAGTTGTCAACCGATAAGGTTGCCGAGGTAAACACAAAGCTCGCCTTGGTTTTTTCTATTATCTCTTTGAATTTACGCGATACATCTAGCGGCGTAATATGTACAGATACAAACCGGCGAGTAGTTTCAAACCAATAACTGAAGCCAGTTTGTGATACATCAAACGCACGCTCAAGCTGACCTTTAAACTTCAACACACGCTCGAATGGATGCTCAATTTTTTCACTTCTATCCAAGCAAGTTTTCAGTACTTTGTATAAAAAGTCTAAATCGCTGATCACCCGATGCAAAGCATCGCACACGAGCTTATTAGACAAAGCGGCTCGCCAGTCGCCTCGCCCACCATCAACACTAAAGGAGATCCGCAAATCTGCAACACTCGTTTCAAGCTTATTCAGCGTTTTGCCTAGTTGCAGCATATCGGGGATATCTGAACGGTAAATGAGTCGAATATCGTTAATTAGGTCGACAAGTTGCTTTGTATTTACCGTTTCTCCAAAGTAATCACTGGCGATTTGAGGGAGCTGATGTGCTTCATCAAAAATGTAGTTATCGGCCGTTGGCATTAACTCTGCAAAACCTGAATCTTTCACTGCCATATCCGCAAAAAACAAGTGATGATTGATCACCACTAAATCGGCTTCCATCGCTTTTAGGCGCGCTTTTCGTATGTAACAAGCCTGAAAGTCTGGACAGTCTTTACCTAAACAGTTGTCGGCCGTTGAATTAACGTATGGCAGAACTTTGGCATCTTCTTCAATGCCTACGCAATCAGCTAAATCACCCGTATCAGTTTCTGTTGCAAACTTAGCTACCATAGCCAACTGGTGCATAATGTCTGGATCATCGCTGGGCACATGAGCAACGTGTTGAGACAGCCGATACGTACACAAATAATTAGCGCGACCTTTTAAAAGCGCGGTGGTTTTACCCACTTTCATGGCTTTTTGTAACGCAGGAAGATCACGATGATACAGCTGCTCTTGCAGCGCTTTAGAGCCGGTAGAAATTATCGATTTTTGCTTTGCCTTTAGAACAGGCGCGAGATAAGCAAATGTTTTGCCGGTACCAGTACCTGCCTCAACAACGCACTGGCCATTTTGGACAATGGTTTGTTCTATTGCAACCGCCATTTCAATTTGAGGTTGACGAGGCGTATAACCGGGAAACTGTAAAGCAAGTGGACCTTGCTCGCTAAAAACCTGCTGAATGGACAATGTCATCGTGAAATTAAGAAAATTTGCCCGATTGTACGGAGGAAACTCAGCAAGAGCAAGGAACTAACGCAGAAGACACTAAGCCCAAGTATCTAAGTGCGTTTCATCATCTTCTTCATTTTGCTGCTTTTTGCTATTTTTATTTTGCTCAGCAAGCTCTTGTTCTTTAAGCTTTTTACGTTGCTCTTGTAAAGCAGCTTTGCGAAGCTTAATTTTGTCGATCGCGCCGTCTTTTACGCCCGCGATATAAAACATTGGCTTATGTTCAACATCAAGCCGAACAATGTTTGTTAAAAATGGCTTTAGTGCATCCATAACAAGTCACCTCGTTATATAAAATCTACCTATATTATCGGCAGTTATAAGATATGCTTTAGAAACAGCAATAAAATGCTTGCATCTGTTTACATTTTTATGTTTTTCTAGATATACAAATACAGCATAACTGAAACATTAAGAGTTAACTATGTTCAATACACTGACAGCTTTACATCATCACCATCATTCAACGGGATAACCTGTCAGGTATTTCGCTGGTGGGTTATTCCCTTAAGGAACCTCCGGCGAGCAGCAAAAAGACCTAATTTATTTTCGCCCCGAGGTTCCAACTCGGGGTTTTTGTTTTTAAACATTTAGGAAAATAAATTATGAACAACAATAGATTACGTATCGCAATTCAAAAATCAGGTCGTCTATCTAAGGACTGCCAAGATTTACTCAAGCAACTCGGCGTAAAATTAAACCTTCGTGAACAGCGCTTAATCGCACATTCAACCAATATGCCCATCGATGTATTGCGTGTACGAGATGACGATATTCCAGGTCTAGTTATGGACGGCGTATGTGACTTGGGTATTGTGGGCGAAAACGTGTTGGTTGAAGCACAAGCTGAGCGTGCCGGTTCAACGCAAAATGCTGAAGTCATCAAGTTATCAAAACTTGATTTTGGTTACTGCCGATTAGCACTCGCATGGCCACAAGAACTTGGGCCTCAAGATAAATCTTGGTTTAACGGAAAACGTATCGCAACCACTTACCCTGAAATTTTAAAACAATATCTACAGCGTGAAAGTATCGATGCCAGTACTGTGATGCTCACAGGCTCTGTAGAGGTGGCTCCACGCGCGGGCCTTGCTGATGCGATCTGCGACCTAGTTTCTACGGGGGCAACGCTAGAAGCGAATGGTTTGATGCAAGGTGACACCATTTTGGAATCTAACGCGTGCTTGATTCAAAACCCATTGTTAGCTGATGAAACTAAGCTCGCTCTGATTAACAAACTCATGCCGCGTTTAAAAGGCGTGAAGCAAGCAAAAGAAAGCAAGTACATCATGCTACACGCGCCGAAAGATAGGTTAGACGAAGTATGTGCGCTTCTTCCTGGTACTGGACAGCCAACGCTTTTGGCACTCGCCGGTAGCGATGAATATGTAGCACTTCACATGGTAAGTACTGAAACACTATTTTGGGAAACCATGGAAGAGTTAAAAGCGCTCGGTGCTAACTCTATACTCGTCATGCCAATCGAAAAAATGATGGAGTAGTATCGTGATCCGTTGGAATGAGGTAAATCAACAAACGCAGCAAGCACTGCTAACGCGCCCCGCCGTTATGGCAAGCGCGGCCGTTGAAGCGAGCGTATCTAAAATCATCAACGAGGTAAGAGAGCTTGGTGATCAAGCGCTACTTAACTACGCCGAAATGTTTGATAAACGACGTGCAGCAAGGTTACGAGTACCTAACGCCGAAATTGAGCAAAGTGGTGACTTGCTTTCGCCTGAACTTAAAAACGCCATTGAAATGGCGTATAACAATATCAAACAATTTCACCAAGCCCAATTACCAAAAGACATTAAGCTGACAACCAAACCTGGTGTAGAGTGTGAGTTAAAATACCAAGCCATTGACGCCATTGGTTTATACGTACCCGGCGGCAGTGCACCATTACCCTCTTCTGTGCTGATGCAAGGGGTATGTGCTCAGCTAAGTGGTGCGAGTACGGTGGTTTTAGCGACACCAGTCAATGGGGATGCAACGATTCACCCCGCTATTTTATATGCCGCTAAGTTGTGTGGCATAACCACCGTTATTGAAAGTGGCGGCGCGGGTGCGATTGCCGCTATGGCATTGGGTACGCAAAGCGTTCCTCAGGTAAACAAGGTATTTGGCCCCGGCAATAGTTATGTCACCATGGCAAAACAGCTGCTGAGTCAAACTCAGCCTGGGTTTGCAATTGATATGCCAGCTGGCCCTTCGGAGGTACTTGTTATTGCCGATGAGCGTGCAAACCCTGAATTTATTGCCGCTGATTTACTCTCGCAAGCGGAGCACGGCCCTGATTCGCAAGTGATTTTACTGTGCAATAATGATCAAGTGATAACACAAACGCAAATTGTCATTAATGCACAGCTGAACCAACTAAGCAGAAAAAGCATCGCAGCCCAAGCGCTTGAAAACAGTTCACTCATTTTAGTGAATTCGATAGAACAAGCGTTTGAGATTTCCGCCCAATATGGCCCAGAACACCTTATTCTTCAACTCGCAGACCCTGAACCGTACCTTGATAAAATCAATAATGCAGGGTCTGTATTTGTTGGCGACTACACACCTGAATCCGCGGGTGATTATGCATCGGGCACCAATCACGTTCTGCCGACGTACGGTTATAGCAAAGTTTACTCAAGCTTAAATTTGCTCGATTTTTATCGTACTTACACAGTCCAAACCATTAGCAAAGCAGGGTTAAAAGACTTAAGCAAAGCCATTTTGCCATTAGCACAAGCTGAAGGGCTAGATGCACACGCTAATGCGGTAAAAGTTCGTTTGGAGACGATGCAAAATGACTGATTCAAACTTCCCAAGTGTATTACTACCCGAGAATATAAACGGGCTTAAAGCATACAGCTCAGCAAAAAGTGAAAAGCTTTCGGGCTCAACTTGGCTCAACGCCAATGAAAGCCCTTATGCAAAAACCTTTGAGCTAACTTTATCGGATCTGAACCGCTACCCAGATCCGCAACCTGAAGCGGTGATCAATGCTTACGCAAAATACTGTGGCCTTTTGAGTGAGCAAGTCATAATGACTCGCGGCGCAGACGAGGGCATTGAACTATTGGTTCGTACTTATTGCAACCCAAATGAAGATAGCATTGCGTTATTTCTGCCCACCTATGGCATGTATAAAGTCACCGCTGACACACATAATGTTGCTATCAACGAACTCAGCCAAACATTGCTTATTGAAAGAAGCGCACAAGAGATTGTCGAAGCGGTTGGACAAAGCAAACTCGTATTCATCTGTAACCCAAATAACCCCACTGGCAGTCTAACCGGTCTAGACAAAATTTCGGCGATAGCCAAGGCTCTTGAGAACAAGGCCATTGTGGTTGTTGATGAAGCATACATAGAATTTTGTGACAACAAGAGTGCAACGGCGCTATTACAAGATTTTAGAAATATCGTTGTGCTGCGTACTTTGTCAAAAGCGTTTGCACTAGCGGGATTAAGAACAGGGTTCATGCTTGCCAATGCACGCGCTCTTTACCCTGTACGTAAAGTTATCGCACCCTACCCTGTTTCTAGGGTTGTTGCACAAATCGCAGAGCAAGCATTATCACCTGATGCCATCACACAAATGCGACGTCAAGTTGCTATTTTGAATCGCGCTAAAGCCACCCTGTTGCAGTGGCTTAAAAACAGTAGCGCTGTAATTCAAGTGTTTGCAGGAGAGGGTAACTTTGTCACTTTACAGCTACGCGACAAAGCGTTTATCAAACAAGCAATGGACACTGGATTGATCATGAGACCTTTCAATCTTTTTGGCCAAGATGACTGGTTACGTATTTCAATCGGCAGTGAACAAGAATTAGAACAAGTAAAAATTTGGCTTGAGTCGCTCAAAGCCGAACTGTAAAGGAAAAAACATGAGTAACCCATATTTATTTATAGACCGTGACGGCACTATGATTGACGAGCCTATCAGTGATAAGCAGGTAGATAGTCTTGAAAAACTCGTGCTATTACCAAATGTGATCCCTGCTCTATTGCAGCTACAGGCTTTTGGCTACAAGCTCGTCATGGTTTCTAACCAAGATGGCCTTGGCACTGATAGCTTCCCAACGGCTGACTTTGACATCGCGCAAAATAAAATGATGGAAATTTTTCAAAGTCAGGGGATCAAGTTTGATGACGTACTTGTATGCCCGCACTTTGATGAAGATAACTGCAATTGCAGAAAACCAAAAACCGGTTTACTTACTCAACTTATGCGTTCTGGAAAAGTCGATTTATCGCGCTCATATGTGATTGGCGATAGACACACCGATCTTGGTTTGGCTGAAAACCTTTGTATTCGAGGTATTTTATACAAAAACAACTGGCCTGAGATAGTGACACAGTTGACTACGCAAAATCGCGAAGCAAGTGTGACGCGTAACACCAAAGAAACGCAAATTAGTGTACGCGCTAATCTAGACCAAAACGCCAATGGCGAGATAAACACAGGCCTTGGATTTTTTGATCACATGCTTGACCAAATTCGCACTCACGCCAACATTGGCCTTAACATTAATGCCTCAGGTGATTTGCACATTGACGAACACCACTTGGTGGAGGACGTTGGTATTGCGCTTGGCCAAGTACTCAAAACAGCGCTCGGGACTAAATCACAAATTGCGCGCTATGGTTTTGCGCTTCCAATGGACGAATGCAAGGCTGAATGTCAGCTAGATTTATCCGGTCGAGCCTCATTTGTATTAAATGCCGACTTCAGCCGCGAAAAGGTGGGCGATTTAGACGTACAAATGGTCGAACACTTTTTTAAATCGCTTGCTGACAATGCACAAATAAGTCTGATCTTGTCAGTCTCAGATGGTAACTGTCACCACCAAGTAGAAGGACTATTTAAAGCGTTTGCAAGAGCGCTGCGCATGGCCACAACACGAGATTTACAGCAACAAACCGCAAGCTCGAAGGGGTGTTTATGATTGCCATAATTAACACGGGGTGTGCCAACATAAACTCCGTAAGATTTGCATTTGAGCGCCTTGGTGTTACACCTGAAGTTATCAGTGCGCCAGAACAACTCAGCAAATTTGAACGTGCCATTTTGCCCGGCGTTGGACATGCAAAAGTAGCAATGGAACGATTGCAACAACAAGGCTGGCAAACGGCTATTAGCGAATACGATAAACCTTTGATGGGCATTTGCTTAGGCATGCAGCTACTTTGCGAGCATACTGATGAAGGTGATGTCGCCTGTCTGGGTATGATCCCAGGCAATGTATCGCAATTAAACGTTGGACAACTTACCAGCCCACATATGGGTTGGAATAACTTATGTAACCTCGCGCCACATCCGCTGACACAGAACATTGATACTAACCAACAGGTGTATTTTGTGCATAGCTTTGCCCATGGGGTGAACAATGCAACGCTCGCACAAAGCGAATATGGCAGCCTATTCTCCGCCATCGTTGCAAAAGACAATTACGCAGGCATGCAATTTCACCCTGAACGCAGTGCCAAAGTCGGCGCGCAATTACTGCAAAACTTTATAGATTGGCAACTAGATTAAAGGCAACACATGATCATTCCAGCATTAGATGTATTACAAAACCAAATTGTTCGCCTTTATCAAGGCAAGTACGATACAGCACAGTTCTATCCTTTTGAATTAGGTGAACGTTTAGTTGACTATCAAGCAAGTGGTGCGCAAAAGCTGCATTTGGTTGATTTAGAAGGCGCGCGCGACCCGCAGAAAAAACAGTGGCAACAAATACAGCAAGCAACCAAATCGCTTAACGTGCCTTATCAGGTTGGCGGAGGTATTCGCAGCTATGAAGACGTAAAACTATGGCTTGCAGCGGGCGCTACGCAAGTGGTGATTGGCTCTATGGCCGTTGATAAGCAGAGCGAAGTTGCAGGCTGGATCAAAGAGTTCGGCGCTGAGCGATTTGTCATTGCGCTTGATGTGAATAAAACAGCCACCGGATGGGCACCCGCTACCCATGGTTGGCTCAATGACGGTGAAGACAATTTATTTGAACTAGTCGACTTTTATCACGCCCTTGGTGTGCTCGACTTTCTATGCACGGACATCAGTAAGGATGGCACCATGACAGGTCCTTCTTTTGAATTGTACCAACAACTTGTTGCACACAATAAACAAATCAAGGTGCAAGCGTCTGGTGGCGTCAGTTCTTTAGACGATATAAAACGACTGAGTGAAATTGGCGTAGGTGGCGTGATACTCGGCAAATCTTTATTAGATGGTGCATTTAGCGTTGAGGAGGCATTAGCATGTTATCAAAACGCATAATCCCCTGCCTTGACGTAAAAAATGGCCAAGTTGTTAAGGGCGTTAAGTTTCAGGGCCACGAGGTGGTTGGTGACATTTTGGAGTTGGCCAAACTTTATAGCCAAGCGGGTGCGGATGAGCTGGTTTTTTATGAGATCAGCGCCAGCGTTGAAAAGCGCTTACTCGATATCAATTGGGTAAGTAATATTGCAAAACACATAGATATTCCATTTTGCGTAGCAGGTGGCATCAAATCTGTTGAAGACGCCGCTAAAGTACTTGAGCAAGGCGCAGATAAGATCAGCATCAACAGTCCCGCTATCGCAAGACCGCAACTGATCAAAGAGCTGCATGACGAGTTTGGCAAGCAATGTGTCGTTGTTGGCATTGATAGCTTTTATGATGAAGCAACTGGCGAATACTTGGTGTATCAATTAACGGGCGATCCAAATGCTTCAAGCCGCACTCGCTATAAAACACAGCAGTGGGTAGAAACAGTGCAAGAGCTTGGCGCCGGTGAAATCGTACTAAATTGCATGAACCAAGATGGCGTGCGCAACGGCTATGATAATGAACAGCTAAGCTTGATTAGAAAAATGTGTGATATCCCCCTTATTGCCTCAGGTGGTGCGGGCAGCATGCAAGATTTTGCTGATGTATTTAAGACAAGCAATGTAGATGGCGCTTTGGCAGCCAGCGTATTTCATAAAAACATCATAGATATTGGTGAGTTAAAATCATTCTTAAACGAACAACAAGTGGCGGTGCGACTATGCAACTAACCCCAAACAATCTATCAAAACTTGATTTTGAAAAAAGCCCATTGCTCCCGGCTATCGTGCAAGATGCGGCATCAGGACAAATACTCATGCAAGGCTTTATGAACCTCGATGCTATTGCAGCAACCTTTGAAAAGCAGCTTGTGACCTTTTACTCTCGCTCTAAAGACCGTTTATGGACAAAAGGCGAAGAGTCAAACAATGTATTGCGTTTGGTAAGCGCTCATACGGATTGCGATCAAGATTCGATCTTAGTGCTAGCAATGCCAGAAGGGCCAACCTGTCACTTAGGTACACAAAGCTGTTTTGGTGAGGCGAAACCGAACATTAGCTTTCTAGCGCAGCTAGAGCAGGTGGTCGTCTCTAGGAAAAACGACGATCCAGCGCAAAGTTATACCGCATCTTTATTTGCAAAAGACATCAGCAGAAGTTGCCAAAAAGTTGGGGAAGAAGGCGTAGAAGTAGTACTCGCAGCCATGAAGCAAGATAAAGAAGAGCTGATCAATGAATCGGCTGATCTACTCTATCACCTGCTTGTTTTGCTCGAACGAAGCGGCACAAACCTCACTGAAGTAGTAAATTGTCTCGAAAATCGCCATAAAAAAGCGTAACACCTAGCCATTGAACTTAACCATGGTATGCTTGTCATATTGTTGCCGAGTGTACCTAGGTTAAGTGCCTGACCTGACATAGATTCAAGTTCAGCTAGACATAGCTTATTCGGCAACGCACTTTTAACATATGCTTTAATTGGCACGACAAGAGAGCAATAGTAAATGAGCAAACAGCCCCCAATTTTCTTAATCAACTTAGACCAAAGCACCGAACGTTTGCAAAAAAGTGCGGCTCGTTTAAAAGAGCAGAATATTGAGTTTGAGAGAATTTCAGGGGTTTATGGCAAAGCGCTTAGTGACATTGATCTAATCAAAAACTATCAACCACTGCTTAATAAAGTGAAATTTTACCGTCCACTTGGTAAAGGTGAGATAGGCTGCTACATGAGTCACCGTAAGGCATGGCAAGCCATCGTCGATGGTAAACACCCTTATGCTATTGTGATGGAAGATGATTTCAGGCTAGTCGGTGACTTGCATGAAGTATTTGATACTATTGAAAAGGTTGACTTTGATTGGCAACTTATTAAGTTAGCTGCGTACGAAAACAGAACTCGCCCCATTGCATTTTCTCATTCAATTAATGATAAGTTTGATTTGGTTGTGCACAAAAAGGCCATGACCGGTTGCTGCGCTCAAGCTATAAGTTACCAAGGCGCGAAAGCACTATTAGCAGCAACTAAACATTTCGCTCGTCCTGTAGACACTGATATTCAACATATCTGGGAAACCAAAGTGCCCGTCTACTCCCTTCTCCCCTATTACATTGAGCAAGACCTTGAATTCGAAAGCGATATAGGTGCAGCCTCAGGCAAAAAGAAAGTCAAAAAACGTTTTTGGCAACGCAAGTGGTTACAATTAAAAGAAAAGTTAGCTAATAGAAAAGCGAACAAAAAAGTCATCGAAGAGTTAAAAGAAAAATTAAGTCATAGAAACTAACGCCTTCTAACACTTGAAAGTTAAAGTCTTTGCACATTAGGTAAAAAATATTTGACATGGTTAAAAAACATCCTTACGCTTTTGCATGTCAAAAATATTTTACTTGAGGTCAAGAATACATGACTAGGCAAACACAGTTTAAAGAATTTATACAAAGCATCAGCTTTCGAGAGCTAACCCTAACAATTGATTTGCTCGTAAGCTTGTATATCTCCTACTTCTACGTCAATCAGTTATTTTCAGCAACCTCAGAACAGCTTACTTCCTCTTCTTGGTTGTCTGGGTTGTTGTTGCAAGTGCTTATCTACTCGGTTGTGCTAATGACTATAAGCTATTTGGTGCTTGCTTTTATTAGTGATGATGAATTAGAACAACCATTAGATGTTCGCGAAAAGCAAATTAACTTACAGGGGTATAAATACAAAGCATATATTCTCCAAGCAGGCATTTGCGTGTCTATTTTCCAATACCAGGCCGAAGCTAATAACTGGGGACCTGGGCTTGAGTACAACATACCCTATTTACCTATGCATGTTATGGTTGGCGCATTCTTACTTTCGGAAATTACCAACTATGCAGCTCAACTATTCAAAGGTAGAACAGGCAACATTTATGAGTAAGATGGCAATCACCAATGACATTCGCACATTGCGTTTTTTAAATAATGAAATGACACAAAAACAACTTGCGGATGCCATTGGCGTAACAAGACAAACCGTTATGGCCATTGAGGCCAATAAATATTCCCCCTCTTTAGAAGTCGCCTTTAAAATTGCACATGTATTTAAGCTGCCTTTAGAAGAAGTGTTTCAGTATCGACAAATAAAATAAGGCATTAAAAAATCGGCGATGCTCTAATACTCTTCATGTAAGAACGGATGAGATATCGTTCTGGGTTTTGTGTTAGTCAGCAATAGCGCAATGGACTGAGACCAATGGACTGGGACAGCCACCCTAAAAACAACACAAGGTTAATTTCAGTCTCTTTAGTTTTGGTCTAACCGAGCTTTATAGACACGTAATGACGCGATATATTTCGCAAACAGCGACACACGTTTCTCATTAGGATCAACATTCAAGCAGCTCTATTTTTCCACTGCCATAACTCAACTTAACTAGCCTCACTTCTTGCTATAGAAATATATTAATGCACATCTTGGTACAACAAAGAGCTTTTACTCTAAAAATAAATCAATAACCTGTAGCGTCTAAGAACCGCCGCCTTAGATACTGCAAAATAAAAAAGTGAATAATTACATGGTATTAAATTAAAAAGGAGAGATAAGCCTCATAATTTAACCACTAATAATTACCACAACCCAACCCTAAAGCAGTAACTAAAACGCAAATGATAATGATTTACAACTTTTATTATGCTAGTATTTGCAACCCTAATTGAGCAATAACTATATTATGGATTAATACATGAAACTTTCTGCGCTCTCATTTGCACTACGTGCGTCTTTTACCATACCTATGGTGCTTTCTAGCCAACTTGCTTTTGCTGAAGATGATGCAAAAGAAATCGAAACCATAATGGTCACCGGCCAAAAAGTCGCTCGTAGTTTACAAGAAACCACAACCAGTGTTGCAGTACTCACTCCCGAGGTGATTGAGCAACAGCAGATAAATACCTTTACAGACGTGATGGTCAACACTGCAAATACACATGGTGACAGCTATGGTTTTAGTATTCGTGGCATCGATGGCTTTAATGTCTCAGGCGGTGGTAACAGTTACCTTGCCAGTGTTTATATTGACGGTGCTCCATTGCCTCAAGGGTTAGCCCGTAATGGTGGTTTCTCAACATGGGATGCACAGCAAGTTGAAATTTTGCGTGGTCCACAGTCAACTTTACAAGGGCGAAATGCATTAGCGGGTGCTGTTATTCTCAACACGCAACAACCCAGTCACGATAACGAAGGTAAATATAAACTACTCATTGGCCAAAACGGTCAACAAGAAGCTGGTATTGCGTTAGGTGGCGGCCTAGTGGAAGACGAGCTGTCATTTAGGTTTAGTGGCGAAGAAAAACGTGATGACGGCAACGTCACTAACCTGCATGACAATTCAGACTCTGACTTTAACAAAGAGCATACCTACCGCATTAAGTTTTTATATGAACCTGCTGCATTTAAAGATTTCTCTGCAATGCTCAGTTATATGAATGCAGAGCGTGCCTATGGTGACGCGAACTTAGCAGTCGATGCTGGCAAAGTTGACTTTAATAACCGCACAACAAGCTATAACCATAAACGCGAACGCAAAGCGGATGCCGAACTGCTCTCTTTGACCTTAAATTATGATATTAACAGTGAGCTGTCATTTTCCTCTTATACAACTTACTCTGATGTCATTGAATCATTTGACTGGGATTCCGACTACCCTCAAGGATTCGGTAATGACCCAGTTATCGATACCGGCAGCAGTACATTTTATGACAACAGCGAAAAAACACTTACCCAAGAGTTTAGGCTTACCTTCGACTACGATAACTTTAGTGGTGTAGCTGGCGCATATTATTTCAACGGTGATAGACAAGAGTTGAGTACAGGCTTAAATAACTACAACTTACCTCGTCTTGGTTTATCCAGTAACGTACTGCAAGCTCGCTACAAGTTAAGCCCACAAATTGCCGACCTAGTGATTGCACAATATGCTGAATTTAACCCCGTTAAAACCAACGTTTATTCTTTAACACAGAGTGAAGTTACCAGTTACGCCTTATTTGCCGATGGTGTGTGGCACCTAAATGAGCAATGGGATATTTTAGCGGGTGTTCGTTTTGACCGAGAAGAGCAAAAAAATGGTAGCGATGCCAACTACACCATTTTAAATCAAGATAAAATGCCTGTCCCTGAAAGCTATTTAGGTACCCCTTATGAAGGTATTGTGCCATTAATCTCCGGGATCAATGGCTTATTACTAGGCATAGCTGCAGATGCGTCGAAACCTTCTGTATTATCAGACGCCAGTTTTAGCACCTTTTTACCCAAGGTCGGTGTGAGTTATCATCTCAATAACGACATTACCTCGACGTTTACCTTTCAAAAAGGCTATCGTTCAGGAGGTGTTGGTGTAAACCAAGCTCAGTCTGTAACGTATGAATACGAACCAGAGTACACTGACAACTACGAGCTAGCGATACGCTCGACTTGGTTAGAAGGCACATTAACGGCTAACGCCAATTTCTTCTACACTGACTGGACGGATCAACAGGTTTCTGTTCAATTATCTTCAAACAACTTTGATATTCAAACGGTTAATGCAGGAAAGTCGGAAGTAAAAGGGTTCGAGCTTGAGCTGAATTATAATGTGACTGACTACCTAAAGGCATACGCAGCTATTGGCTATGCAGGAACAGAGTTTACAGACTTTAAAATAAAGACCCCAAGCATTGAATACGACCTGACCGGTCGCCAATTTTCTTCTCCTGAAAGAACGCAAAGTGCAGGCTTAACTTACCAAGGTGAAAACGGCCTATTCGCTAATGTTAACATTAACTACGCAAGCGACGCCCCAAATAGACCGAACCCATACCGCGATGGGCTTGAACCAGGTGACCAATTTTTTGACCTACATAACGACGCTCGTACGCTGGTTAATTTCCAAGTTGGTTATGAGTGGGACAACTATGGCATATATTTCATCGGCAAAAACGTAACTGATGAGAAATACTATGTAGCAAATCGTGCTCGTAACCCGCGTTTAGGTGCCCCAGCTGAATACGCAATTTCATTCCGAGGCCTATTTAACTGGTAAGTAGCAAAACATTCATTCGATATGAAAAATAATTAGATGCCGAAGCGATTTGGCATCTTTTCGCCGTTTTTGGAAAACGAAAAATAACAACAATAACTCAGTAGCAAGGACTTAATAATGAGTTTTTTTTACCTTCTTCCCGCATATTGGCTTACCGGTGTTTTGTTATACGCCTCAAGCCCTAAACAACGGTTTTTAAGTGCAGAGCAATCTAAGCCACCTCGCTGGCTGGCTTTAATTACCATCGCAGTGCTTTGCGCCACAACAGTATCACTGCTTATCAACGCACATTTCAGCCCTGTCGTCGCAGGAATTTTTGCCCTACTTGGGCTAATGCTTTTTATTCCAGCCCCAGTATTTTTGCTTAATCACAGACCGCAGTGGTTAAAGGCAAGCGTTATTGCAATCTGTGTACTAGCAATTAGTTTACAAATATTAGTAGGAGGCCTGTGATGTGGCATAAAACATTTGCAGGGTTCTTATCAGGTTTGGTTGTAATGATACTCATACCAAGTATTTTGAGCCTGCTGCTCGTATCGCATATCAATATTATTTTAGCCATGTCGCTAATACTTGCCCTAACAGCTTGGGCAGGTGTTATGACTTGGTGCTACGGCGCAGATAGCGCTAAACAAGCTTGGCTACGCGCTGGGGTATTAGCTATTCCTACCATCATTATTTTTGTGATCACTTTCTTTACAGCAACAGGGCCAACAGGATGAAACAGTCTACATTAAAGAATTTTATTCATGCTCACGCATGGCTTGGTTTGATCATCTCTGGAGTGTTGATGATCGTATTTGTATGCGGTTCAATGTCTTTCTTCAGAGAAAATATTGTATCGTGGAATATGCAATATGACGCCCCAAAAACCAGCTTAGAGAGCCAAAAAGCACGCGTACCAATATCATCCATAGCAGAGCAAATTATTGCACAAGGCCATACCATACCAAGTGACCATGGCGTATTTATTGAGCTCCCCACCTCCGTACAGCCATTTTATGTGAGTTACTTTGAGATAGAAACACCTGAAGGCAAGCATATCGACGTAAATCAAAGCTTCACCCCTGAAACAGGAGAACGTTATGATTTAAACTTCGATGATTATTATCTTGGGAACATGCTTTACCGAATGCACATTAACTTGATGCTACCCGGTGGCACCGAGTTAGTGGGTTTGGTTTCATTAATTTTTCTGGTGATGGTGTTTACTGGCACGCTCATTTTGCTGAGAAAAATTGTTAGCCATTATTACCAATATCGTACAGAACGCCGCAAAGATACATACCTTGATGGACACAGCATCATAGGTATTAGCACGCTTCCTTATACGTTTATTTTTGCACTTACCGGGGTGATGTTTAATTTAAGTATTCTGTTACAAGCAGGCTTTGGCTTCGCTGTATTTAAAGGAAACATTCCAGCGTTAATGAAAACAGCCGATTTTTATTCTGCGCCTATGATCAAAGAATTATCAGGAGAGCCCGCTGAATTAAATCGGATAGACAGCATGGTAGAAGATGCAAAGCACCGGTACCCAAATCAGGATGTATATTTCGTCAATATTTTTGCGCCAAATGATCAAGCTGGCCAGGTAGAAGTTGCACTAAGTAAACACCACACTTTAGATAGACTGACTCGCTTAACCTACTCTCTCAAAGATGGTAGTTTGATAAAAGAGTACAAGCCCAGCCAATCAGCAACGGCAGGAACCTACAGTGTACTAAGTGCGCTACATTTTGGAGAATATGGTGGCAACACACTTAAGTTTATTTATTTTCTAATTGGTTTGGCATGTTGTTACCTAATCTTAACCGGAAACCTGATCTGGATAGAAAAACGCGAGCACAATCGTAAACAAAGTATGCACGGTTTAAGGTTTGTAAAGGCCATGACCCTAGCGCTGTCAAGCGGCACTTTAATCGCCGTTGCTTGTACATTTGTTGCTGCACGTTTTGCATCTGACGCATGGTCACAAATTAATTTGTTACCATCATTGTTTGGCGCAGCCATTGCACTGTGTTTAGTTCATGGCTGGTTTAGCAAAAATGTACGTGGCGGTATGCTACAACAACTATACTGCGCCGCTGCACTCACTCTGATCTGCCCTGTGTACGATGTTATTCAACTGCTCCTAGGCCATACTCCACCAAGCTACTTAACCGTTGATATTTGGCTTGTGACCATAGCTCAAGTGTTGGTGTCCGCTTTTTGTTTACTACTGGCCAAACATCATACATCGCATAAAATCGGTGCAGCTCACAACCTAAATATTCAGTGCACTTAACCGAGCTTGGTTTATAAAAGTTTATTTCCTATTTAGCGCCCATTGGGCGCTTTTCTCTGATTATGATTCGGGTATGCTTAAAGTTCCTAGGCACAAATTTACGATTGCTCTTGCTCAGTGTGCATATGCGTTTGCGGTATACTCAACACCATGCTTTCGATTTTTTCAAATTTGAGTACCTCACTCAGCTTGTCACCTAACTCTTTAAATTGTTGTCCCGTGAACGACTCAATCATTGCTGGTAGCGTTTGCTCCATCCAATTTTCAACAGAATCTGATTTTTGAAACTGCTCTGGTGCTTCTTCAATCGCTTTAGCTAAGTTTTGCCATAGTTCTGTTTGAATTGCCGCTGGGCTTTGTTGACTGTGCTCTAACCCATCGGCAAGCCATTTACTGCCTCGCTCTTCGAATAGCGTTATGAGGGTATTAGCGAGTTCTCGTTTATCAGAATCATTTACTAATAGCTCCTCCATCACGACTTTTTTGCCATTATTTGTATCAAATGTATAAGTATTTGCGTCTATCGACGACTGCTGCCCAAACATAGTGAATAAGTTATAGTCACTTTCAAGGTCTACTTCGTTTAGTAACTCTAAAAAACTCACTTTTTGATGGCTTTTGATGGAATGTGCCATATCCACAATGCCAATGCTGTCATCCAACTTGGTCGTTTGTTTTATATTTTCACTCAATTCAAGGATATCTGAGTCAGTAAATTTTTTGTCGTTGAGTAAGTCGACAAAGCGAGTAACGTGATAAAGTGGCGAATTAAGTTGCTTTATTCTTTCAAGAAAGTCAACGTTCTCGTCCAACGTTCCTATGCGATTATCGGCTTCTTCTTCCGTTAATTTAGGCCTTGAAACACGCTCTTCTCTTGCTACTTGTGTTTGCTCAGCAAGGTGTGACATGGCAGAAATAGCAGAAGCTCGCGCATCTTCGGACAGCGATGAAAGCGACTTGATAACTCGACCCACTAGTTCATCGTTATTGTACATATCAAAAGGTGATGTTCTCTCAAATGTCGTTGCAAATTGTGCGAGTTCCTCATCAGATAACTCTTTGACAAATTCAAGTAACTCTTTGGTTGGCTTGAGCGTTTTAAATGCTTCTTTGGCATCGCCTTCAAGACGGTCAACTTGCTCTAAAAAGTCATCAATGTCTTGTTTATCATCTAACTCTCCATACTGATAGCTACGCTCTGCCTTGCCATCAATCATCTTAGTAAAGCTGTATACCTCATACGTTAGGCTCATAAATGGTTTATATATTATTTGAGATTCGATGGTTAATTCTTCATCGTATTGCGGTAATGCGTTTCTATTTGGGTCCATTTCTTCTTGTTGCTGAATGGCATCTTGCATTTCTTTTGGCGCAGTATGTTGGCTGTATAATGGGGCGCCTTGTGGACTGTTTATTTTCATTATTTTTCTTCCTTGTTTGTTATTCTTTGAATCAATTAGCGAGTGAGTGAAAAAATACGATGGCTTTTATATTCGCAGACGCTAGCAAGCGTTACCCCGGCTGAGGCTATTAACTTTGTAGTGAGTTCGGTTTTAACTGTAAGCGTGTTGTGCAGCAAACCTTTAATATCAATAGTCATAAAACAATTCCTTGTGTTCGGTGACCATATATCGGCAGCAGGTATCAATACTTTAAGAAAAGTAACTATTCCTTATCGGGCAAATTTTCTTTGAGTTTACAGGGTAACTTATAACAAAGTGGCCAAAAAGTGTTGACCACTACACAATACCTGTCATAGTTTTTTTGCGGCAGCAAGGACCTCGTTGGTAATATCGATATTAGAGTCAGAAAAAACAACAGAACGCCTGCTAACAACAAGTTCAAATCCATTTTTCGCTGCAACCTGCATAACGATATGCCTAACTCGCTCTTCAATTACTTTAAATTCTTTCGAGCGATAATCGTTTATCATTTTCAGAATGTTACGCTCTTCTAATTGAATATCACGCATTTTAGAACGGATAGCTTCTTGCTCTTTTATTTTTTCCTTTTCTGAATAATAATCTTTAGTTATATCGAACATTTTTTGCATTTCACCAAGTTTTTTCTGCTCTTGTTTCAACTTGTCCATGCGAGATTGAGCCTCTTTAGGTAGCCTTTCTTTAAGCTCATTGACTTGAGGTAATTGGTGCATTACTTGTTCCATGTCAACGGCACCAATCTTTTGACCTGCAAATACCGGTATTGATGCTACGCTCAGTAAAACAAAAATAAGTAAACTATTTATCCATATATTCATTTTGTACATACGCTGCTCCTTATCAAAGTTAATTAAGAACAAGCATATAGGTTGCTAGGTATTTATCAAGCTCATGTAATGGCGTGTAATTTTCATCAAACGAATTACTGCATGCAAAAGGTATTGAGCATTTACTTTAAAGGTATTGAGCATTTACTTTATATAGATATTCACGCCTGGATGAAACATTGGACAGCTACTTTAAATTTACAGGATAACGAAAGAACAGGAACAGAGGCGAGCATATTTTGGTCAAGATAAGAGTAAGTAAAGGTGAGCCCTCAGCTTCAAAGACAAAAATCTGAAGCTGAGTTACAAGGTGACGTAGAGATAAACTTGAACCCCAGTTATCATAGCGCCCAAGTCCAATATCTGTTATTGAGCGATAGACGGATGCGCTACACCCATCCAAGCTTTGAACAACTTGCTTTGCTCTGCACTGGGTTTCGCAACCGCTTCAACGCGCTTTAATTTATCAAAGCCCGTATCAAGCACAACATTCGTACTCATAAGCTGGTCACGGCGGATAAAGTCAACTTTGACTTTGTCACCCCCCTTAAAATATGCCAGTGAATCTTCAAGCTTTGCTCTAACATGATGGCCATTAAACGCCACGATTTTATCGCCCGCAGTTAATCCAGCCTGCCAAGCCGAACTATTGCGCGCCACGTGGCTCAACTCAAATAGCTGTCCATTGTTTTTGCCTTGCACTGCCAAACGCGCAACCGTTTTTGCACCCTCAGGGTAAACATGCTCTAAGCCGACCTTCGCGAGTAACTTGTCAAAATCCAACGCT
Organism: Pseudoalteromonas sp. ABE4_541; assembly: GCF_056312285.1. Taxonomy (NCBI): domain Bacteria; kingdom Pseudomonadati; phylum Pseudomonadota; class Gammaproteobacteria; order Alteromonadales; family Pseudoalteromonadaceae; genus Pseudoalteromonas; species Pseudoalteromonas sp. ABE4_541. The sequence goes on along the minus strand of NZ_JBSVEM010000013.1, from coordinate 118,488 downwards.
AGTGGTGAGTCAACATGTTCTTGCCACCAATCTGAATAATCGTGTCCAGAAACCTGCTTAAGAATGTTTTTAACATCTTCGCTCGTAAACGATTTAGGAAGCTTAAATTGATTGTACAGCGCCTTGTGTACATCGCGATAACTTACTTTTCCGTTTGTACGTTCAAGCAAATCAATATCCAAAGCCAGTGACACTAAAGACCCTTCAGAATAAATATTGGTGCTGAAGTTTTTACCATGATCGCCCCCTTGATTTATCCATTTGTCAAAGCTGGTTTGCGCCGCTGACTGCACTTCGCGGCCAGGTGTATGAAGGTGTCGGTTAATGCCTTTAGTCAAGGTTTTTAGAAATTCTTCCGTGGTCGTGATCCCTGCATTAATTAATAAATAGTCTTCTAAATAGCTCGTTGATCCCTCTGACAACCAAAGTAAGTCGCTATAATTTGGGTTAATGTAATCATATGGCACCAACCCTGCTGGTCGATAATTTTTTACGTTCCAAGTATGAATAAACTCATGGGCTGCTGTAGAGATAAACCCAACATAATCATCTCTTTTCGCAAAGGCGTCTCTATGGCGTTGAATAATGGTCGAATTTAAGTGTTCTGTTGCTCCTCGTGCGCCACTGGTTGCATGTACCATAAACACATAACGTTCAAACGGATAGTCATCCCATATCAAAGAGCCCGTTTTAACCAGCTTTTTTAAGTCCGATAACATGAGTGGCACATCATAATTACCATCTCCCCAAATAACCAGTTCGTATTCACGCCCATCGACCTTAAAGGTATGTAGCTGATTTATGCCAGTTTCGATGGGCGAATCAACTAAAATATCGTAATTATCCGCTTTGAAACTATGCTTGCCATCGGCATATTCCATGCCTGATACCGAACGCCAACCTTTAGGCACTTTCAATTCAACGTTTACAGGTTCCTGACGGAACGACTCTGAGAACATAAAAAAGCCTGAAGCATCAATGAAGGCGTGGCTATCATCAATATGACGAGCTCGCTTACCTAACTCATTACCATAAACTTGGTAGCTTAGGTTCACCTGCGCGGGTTCGGCTAAATGCACACGCCAAGTGCTTTTATCAATTTTATGCCATTTTAGCGCCTTCCCCGCATGATCTGTCGCATTAAAATAGCGGATACCATTGGCTAAGTTCAAAACTTCATAGCGTCCTGTGCGCCAATCTGGTAGCTTAATGTCTAAATGGGCTTGAGCTGTTTTAGGAAACGTAATTGACACATTTCCTAAGTGATGTTCAGGCTGCTCGATAAGAAGTTTATATTCAACGTCCGCCAAGGCACTCAAAGAAATAAAGCTAAGCGGAAAGAGTAGGTGTTTGTATTTCATATTATCGTCGTGAGTAATGCAAATTCGCTGTATAAGATAGCAAACCTCACCTTTGCTGTATCAAAAAACTCGGTGAATGCACAATATGCTTAGGTAACAGTAATATAAGCAAAATTCATCTACATTAAGTGTGTATTTGATATAAACTTAAAAAGTAATGAAATGAATGGAAGTAGTTAATATTGGTCAATAAAAACTCTGTGCAATTAGAAAAAAAACTAGAACGTACTATCAGTGCTCGTAAAGCGTTAGAGTCTGCACGTAAGCATCAAGTTGATGTTCTGTCACAATTTGCCGCCAAGCTTTCATTAAACTGTAAAGGCCAAGATGTTGCGCTCGACAACCAATTAGCCAAGTTTCGTCAAGCATTACATAAAGGCATGGATTTCGACGAGTTCGAGCCTCTCATTGAGGGCATGAATGAATCTCTAAAGCAACATGAAGCGCTTATTTCAGCCAACAATCGCATGTTGCAACAAAGTATTCTGCAAGCAGGTAAGCAACTGCAAAAGGTAAAAGGTTTACCAGCCGATGGGCGCAGAAAACTGCGTCATTTACTCGATCATGAATTAAACGATATTAGTAGCATCAGCGAATACATTCCTGTACTAGAAAAGCTCTCAAAGCTATATCAACATGCCTTGCAGGAAAAAATTTCCGCGGCAGGTATTGAAAGCGAGCCGACCGACAAGGTTAAGTCTCCTGAAATCGCCAATGAGCTATTAAATTTAGCGAACGAGCTGACTTTTGATGAAGACGTTTCTCAAGAAGTAAAAGCGATTAAAAACTGCATTTCTTTAAGTGATGATATTGACTCATTGCTTAATGCATCAGTGGCTATTATTCGTGTTATTGCTAAAAGCATTAGCCGTGAGAGACAATCCGCACAAGGCTTTTTAGTGTCTCTCAACCAAACACTTGAAGAGCTAAACAGTTCAATATTGGCCACAACCCAGCACACACAAAACGTTAACACAAAGCTGGCCGATCTAAACAAGCAGATTGAACTCAAGATTAAAAATCTCAATGCACAAACCCAAAAAGCAACGTCTATAGCCGAGCTTAAGTCGGTTGTAGATGGTGAGTTAAAACTTTTAAGCGAAGATTTGGTAGAACGTGAACGCATAGAGCAACAAGATAGGCAAGCACTCTACGACAGTTTTGAACAAATAAACGAGCGCATCAATGTACTTGAGTCAAAGGTCAACACCTACAAAAAACGTCTCTCAGAACAACGCGTTAGGAGCTTGCTAGACGGCTTGACTAAACTGCCGAATAGAACTGCATTTGATGACCGATTTAGTCAGGAGTTTCATTTGTATGGCATTCAAAAGTCAGATGTCACTTTGGTTGTTGTTGACGTGGACCATTTTAAGTCAATTAATGACAAGTACGGCCATAGCGCGGGTGACAAGACACTTCAAGTGATTGCCCGTGCGTTGAAAAAAGGCATACGTAAAACCGATTTTATTGCTAGATACGGCGGCGAAGAGTTTGTTATTTTAATGTCAGGTATGCATTTAGAGCATGCAAGGCAACCACTAGAAAAATTGCGAAACGCAATCAAGTCGATCCCTTTTAAGTTTAAAGAGACGCAAGTTCAAATCACCATATCTTTAGGTGCAACACAATTTAAAGATGGTGATACACCGCTGCTTGCATTTGATCGTGCAGACAGCGCACTTTACGAAGCAAAAAATAGCGGCCGAGACCGTTTATGTCTTCGTGAATAACAAGGAGAATGCCTATGCAAGTACAGTTAAATCCTACTGGCGTATTAAACCTGTTATCTCAATTAGAAGTAGACTTACTACAACAGTCATCTAACAGCGAGCGATATAGGCTGTTTAGAAACTGCGCGTTAGCCGTATTAAATGTAGGCAGCCATACCGACTCAAGTTCAGAAATTTATAATCGATATCAGGATTTTGATATCAAACTCATTGCCCGTGAACGTGGCATTAAAATTGAGCTGAGCAATCCGCCTGCAACCGCATTCGTTGACGGCGAAATTATTTTGGGTATTCACGAACATATTTTCTCTGTCATTAGAGACATTTTGTTTATTTGTCAGCGCCATCAAGAAAAAATAGATACGCCAAGAGAAATTACGCATATGGTGTTTGATATGCTGCGCAACGCTGATGCTTTGGAAGTAAACTCAGATCCCAACATCATCACTTGCTGGGGCGGCCACTCCATCAATGAAGTCGAATACAAATACACGAAAGAGGTGGGTTATCAGTTAGGCTTACGTGGTTTAAATATTTGTACAGGCTGTGGGCCCGGTGCTATGAAAGGCCCTATGAAAGGCGCAACGATTGGTCATGCTAAACAACGTATCACCAGTAACCGATATTTAGGTTTAACTGAACCAAGTATTATTGCCGCAGAGCCCCCCAACCCAATAGTAAACGAATTGGTAATTTTACCTGACATTGAAAAGCGCTTAGAAGCGTTTGTTCGAACTGCTCATGGTATTATCATCTTTCCTGGTGGTGCTGGCACAGCAGAAGAGTTACTGTATTTATTGGGTATTTTATTACACCCCGATAACGAAAAGCAGTGTTTACCTGTTATTTTAACTGGACCAAAAGAATCAGCACAGTATTTTGAAGAGATCTGTGCATTCGTAAAAAGTACGCTAGGAGAAGCCGCACTCGAGAAATTTGAAGTCGTCGTTGATGACGCTGAACTCGTTGCTAAAAAGCTTAAGTCTGGCATGACTAAGGTACGTGAATACAGAAAAGAAACCGGCGATGCTTATTACTTCAACTGGACGCTGAAGATAGATAATGAGTTTCAAATGCCATTTGCGCCAACACACGAAAATATGGCTGCGCTAGACTTGCATTTGAACCAACCAACTCAACAACTAGCAGCTAATTTGCGCCGCGCCTTCTCGGGAATTGTTGCAGGTAATGTTAAAGATGAAGGAATAAGTGCCATTAAAGAACATGGCCCTTACACCCTCACCGGTGATACATCGCTGATGAAAGATATGGATAAGCTACTGAAAGCCTTTGTAAAACAAGGTAGAATGAAGTTACCTGGTAGTAAATATATCCCTTGTTATCAAATTAAAGCATGAATCAAAAACTCGTCTTAATCGATGCGCTGAACCTTATTCGGCGCATTTTTGCTGTAGATGAACAACAAAGCTATCGCAGCGACAAACAAACCATAATTTCTTGTAAGAGCCGCGTTAGCCACGCAACTAAAAAGCTACTTAATCAAACCGAAGCAACACATGCCATCGCGGTTTTTGATGGTGAAAAAAGTTGGCGATATCACTACTACTCAAACTACAAACACAGCCGTAAACCAATGCCAAATTTGCTTGCTGAAAATTTAGAAGTGATCGCACAAGCGTTCATTGAGCATGGTGTCACCGTATACAAACCAGAGCAAGACGAAGCGGACGACATCATCGCAACATTAGCGAGTAAAGCACAAAAAGCCGATGTCGCTTCCATTATCATTTCAACCGATAAAGGGTTTTACCCCTTGCTTGGTGAGAAAGTCAGTATTTACGATTACTTTAAGCGCTCGTGGTTAACTGAACAGCAAATCTTGGAGCGTTTCGGAGTGAGCAAGCATCAGTTAATTGATTTTTGGGCATTAAGCGGGGATAAAACCAACGACATTCCAGGTGTGGCTGGTATTGGTCAAAAGTCAGCTCAAGCATTGATAGAACATTATCCTAATATAACTCAAGCCGTTGATGATCCCGAGTGTAAAACAGCGATTAAGAATAAATTAGTCGCAGGCATGGATAATTTCATTTTAAGCAAGAACTTAGTCCAGCTTCGCACCGATATTCATTTGGGTTTTAACATGCGAGCGCTCAGGCTATAAGGCATATTTAATGCATCTGTCGCAACAGAGTTTATCTGTTTAAGACCTTTGCTATACTCTCAGTCTACGTTTTAATGAGTTGTGTATGATCAAAAAAGTATTACAGTACATAGTGTTAGGTTTGGCGGTTTATGCAGCTATCGTAATGCTTGTCATCAATTTTTACAAAGATGACCCACAAGCCATGATCTGGCAAGACAGAGAAGCGTTTAATAATCGCTTTATCAGTAGATTGAAGCCTGATCAGGAAGTATTAGTGGGTGACGTATTGGAAACCTTAGGTAGCCCAGATCTTACCTATGTAAAACAAACGCCCGGTAAAATGCTACAAATCGTTTATTATCGTACGCAATTGTCAAAACCCGATGGTATCACCACAAAAGATGAATGTACGGGTTTACTATTCGAAAATGGCAAATTGATTTTGTGGGGTCCGGCCGCGAGCGTCGCCTATGAAAAGGCAACAGATTAATGTCTGAATTCATTGCTTCTCCAAAACATCTTAAGAGGCTATTTGAACATACGCATCAGACCTTACGTTTGTACTATAACAAAAACAAGTGGAGTGCGATTTACCCAACTCTCAGCCAATTAGCAGAACGTTTTGTGAAGACGTACCATGCTCAACCAAACGCGATGCACGCCCATTTACAGTTTTATGCCAGTGATCAGGGTTACACGACCAATCTTACCGTTAATCAATGTATTTTGGTTTGCGCATTTTGCAGCGCCCATGGCTATGATGAATATTTTACGGAAGAATTGATTATCGCCGCACTGAGCGATCATTTGTGTTGTTCAAATGAAACCAACAAAATGGCAAGAGGTGCGCGACTTTCCCCACAGGAAAACAAGCTAATCAAACTGAGACACCAATTTGCAATAAAAATGCTCGATAGCGCAAATGTGCCACAAGGCCAGCTCCAGCGCATTCTTTCTAGGCTAGACCCCTATAGCAAAGCGTTGACGGGCACTAATTTCATTCCTTTATACGACAACACCAGCATACTTGTAGCACTCGCTAAACGTATCGCTAAAGCGATTACGCCAAGGCCAAATGCCAAAACGTTTAACATAGTACAAGCTATAAAATCCTTGTATTTAGGCACCCATAGTCATTATGCACACATATCGTTAATGGCCTTGGCTAAGCAAGTTGCTAAATTCCCAGGAGGTGGGCTGGTAAGGTATAAAGGACAAAGTGCGCTTGTGCTATCAGCCGACCACAATGGCTACGTGCTGGCGCTACTGAACAACAATCAAGCCATGGGAATGCTCAAAACACGGCGCAAGTTTTCACCGGTATATAAACCCATTACCACGGGCGATAAAACCTTACTGTTCTCAATTTGGTTTAGCGAGCAGGTTCCATCACCGATTTACAAAACGACAACCAGCATGGACGCGTGGCAAGCGGTCACCAAACTTGGTAAAGAGCAGTTTTTAGAGTTTAAGCCAATTGAACGAGCTATAAAGCCCTTTCCTCAGGTAATAGAGGCCCTTCAAATGGCGGCACGTCAATATAACCGCCAAGGCCAAAAAGCTTCAACGCTTCGCCATTGTTTAACCATGGTAGGTTTGGATACCGCTGGATTACTCTGCCAACGCGTTTTGCTTGAGACGCTCATTAGTCAACTCAACCATCCATTTGCAAGTGATATATGGCATAAATACACACATATCAACAAAGTGATAGTTACACTGTTGAGCCGAACACAATCTGAGTTATTTGAATTTTTGCTAAGCCCTTTTACTATGGCGCTGTACTTTATTCTGTCCAACCACGCCTGCGAGATAATGCGTAAAGTCAAACCATGCCATGAAGATATTGACGACACACCAATATCAACTGCGAGAGTATTCGGTTTTAACCAATTCAATATTGATCAATTTTCTGAATTCACTAACACCTACTTTAAACACTCTACTGCACACCAGGCACTTTTGGCGTCAGAACATCAAAGTAAATCTTCACTTGATAAGAATGCGCAAACATTAGTAGTCGTAAAGCTACTTTGCATTTATACCCTTGGCGGAGCACAAAAGCTAAGCCCTTGGCAGCAGCAAGTTATTGACGACGTTCTTGCTCAATTCGAGTGGCCTTGCTTAGCAGCATTCTATGAAGAGTTTATGTCACATAGCCCCAGTTGCTGTATTGATTGAATAAAAATACGCCATCCGAGTTTGATATTTACACAATAAATACAATGCATAGCAAGCATAAATACTGTTTATATCTAATTAAGCATAACTGACTGGCATAAGTCCTGATAAATTGTTATAAAACGCGCTTAAATTTTCAAGCGAGCACACACCTTCCCTCTTTGTTTACTAAACTTCTCAAAAGTACCCATTGGGTGTGGTGTAATAATTTTTTTGATAAAGGAAACCAGAATGGCAAAGCAAACCATTACCGTAATTAAAGGCGACGGCATAGGTCCAAGCATTATTGATTCAGCAATTGAAATCTTAAACGCAGCCGGCTGTGATTTTGACTACGAATATGTTGATGCAGGTCTTGCAGCATTAGAAAAAACTGGCGAGTTACTTCCTAAAGACACGCTAGAAGTTATTGAAAAGAACAAGATCACGCTAAAAGGCCCTTTAACAACACCTGTTGGTGAAGGCTTCACTTCTATCAACGTAACGCTACGTAAGCAGTTTGGTTTATACGCTAACGTACGTCCAGTAAAGTCTTTCGCTGGCACTAAAGCTCGCTACGAAGACATTGACATCATCACTGTACGCGAAAACACGCAAGGCATGTATTCAGGTCTTGGCCAAGTTGTTTCAGAAGATGGCAATGAAGCAGAGGCGATGTCAAAGATCACCCGCGAAGGTGCTGAAAAGATCGTCACTTTTGCCTACGAACTCGCACGTCGTGAAGGCCGTAAGAAAGTAACAGCGGTTCACAAAGCGAACATTCTTAAGTCAACTTCAGGCCTTTTCCTTAAAGTTGCACGTGAAGTTGGCGAGCGTTACCCAGATATCGAATCTGCGGAAATGATCGTAGACGCGACATGCATGAAACTAGTGATGACGCCTGAAGAGTTTGACGTTATCGTTACAACTAACCTGTTCGGCGACATTTTATCTGACTTATGTGCAGGCCTTGTTGGCGGCCTAGGTATGGCACCAGGCGCAAATATTGGTGAAAACGCAGCGATCTTCGAAGCTGTTCACGGTAGTGCACCAGATATCGCTGGCAAAAACCTTGCTAACCCAACATCTGTCATTCTTGCATCTATCCAAATGCTAGAGTACTTAGGTATGGGTGAGACTGCTGAGCGCATTCGCAATGCTGTAGCTGATGTTATCAAGTCTGGTGATCGCACAACGCGTGACCTTGGTGGTAATCACGGCACGACAGACTTCACTCAAGCAGTGATTGAAAGACTATAATTGTCTCTGGGCTGGTTCATCCAGCCCAACCCTCCCTATCAAAAACTGCATAGAACCTCCTTTATCACGATTTTTATTGCAAAGAAAAGCCATAATTTTTCCTTCTGCCCCCTCCCTATATCTTTTTTATGCAATAGTTCAGAACTATCCTTGACATACTATTAAAAACAACATTTAATAACTTTTGTTAAAAACAAACAATTGCTACCAATAAATGAAACGTATTTTATCTAACCTACATGTGCTAGTCCTGGTCTTAACTTTAAGTCCAGCGGGGCCGTGTTGAGCAAATTTACGCTTTAACCCCGCAACTGCGGGGTTTTTTTTTGGTAAAAATCCAACAGGTAACACTACAAACTGAGGAATGAGGATGAAAACAGAGCAATTTAATGGCTCCGAGTTAGTAGTTAAAGCACTCGCCGCATTAAACGTTGAATATATTTTCGGTTATCCGGGAGGGTCTGTATTAGATCTATATGACGCACTTTTTCAACAAAACGAGATTGAGCATATCCTGGTGCGTCACGAACAGGCTGCAACACACATGGCTGATGGCTATGCCAGAGCAACTGGACAAGTGGGCGTCGTATTGGCCACATCAGGGCCAGGCGCAACGAACTGTGTCACAGGAATTGCAACAGCCTATATGGACTCGATCCCCATGGTTGTACTTTCAGGGCAAGTGCCTTCCAATTTGATTGGTGACGATGCATTCCAAGAAACCGATATCGTCGGCTGCTCTAGACCTATCGTAAAGCATAGCTTCAATTGCCGCGATGCAGGGCAAATCCCAACCGTACTAGCAAAAGCATTTTACTTAGCAAGCACTGGGCGTCCAGGACCTGTTGTTGTAGAACTCCCTAAAGATATTCTCAACCCACAGCTTAAGTTTGACTATACGATGCCTTCCTCTATAGAAATGCGCACTTACAATCCAAACGTTAAAGGCCATCCAAAGCAAATAAAAAAAGCGGTTGAAGCCATTTTAGATGCTAAGCGACTCGTAATTTATTCGGGCGGAGGTATTGTTTTATCTAACACATCAACCCAACTTACCGAACTAGTTGAAACGCTGAACGCGCCGATCACCAACACACTGATGGGACTAGGCGGGATAAGTGGCACACATCCTAACTTCATTGGTATGCTCGGCATGCATGGTAACCTTGAAGCAAACAAAGCAATGGCTAACGCAGACGTGATCTTAGCTTTGGGCGCACGATTTGATGATCGGGTAACCAATAACGTTAATAAATTCTGCCCTAACGCTAAAATCGTCCATGTTGATGTAGACCCGACTTCAATCTCAAAAACTATCAAAGCACACATCCCTGTGGTTGGCTGCTTGGCCACTGTACTAGAGCAATTACAAAGTGCGATAGATAAGAGTTCGAGCCGAATCGATAGAAGTGCACAGGAAGAATGGTGGCAACAAATTACACAATGGCGTGCACAAAAGTGTTTATCATACGAGCGAGAAGCAGATTCGATCAAACCACAAACTGTAATTGAAAAAGTGTACGAAATCACTAATGGCGACGCATACGTTTGTTCCGACGTTGGCCAACACCAAATGTTCGCAGCACAATATTATCCGTTTAAAAAACCCCGTCAGTGGATCAATTCTGGTGGATTAGGGACTATGGGCTTTGGCTTGCCCGCTGCCATGGGCGTTAAGTTGGCTTTTCCACAAGACCATGTGGTATGCGTAACGGGTGACGGCTCTATTCAAATGAACATTCAAGAGCTTTCAACCTGTTTACAATATGGCTTAGCTGTGAAAATCGTGTCGCTTAATAACCGCTCATTAGGCATGGTACGTCAATGGCAAGACATGATGTACGGTGGTCGCCACTCAAGCTCATACATGGAGTCATTACCCGACTTTGTAGCGCTTGCACAAAGTTATGGACATATGGGCATACGTGTTGACCATCCGAGTGAACTTGATGCTGCACTAGAAAAAGCATTCTCTATTACGGATAGATTAGTATTTCTCGACATTCGTGTGGATGAAAAAGAACACGTTTACCCAATGCAAATTAAACTAGGTGCCGTTGATGACATGTGGCTTAAAAAGGGAGTAAAAGCATAATGCGCAGAATATTAAGTATCTTACTAGAAAACGAACCAGGCTCACTGTCTCGTATTGTTGGCCTATTTTCACAGCGCGCCTACAACATTGACAGTTTAACGGTGGGCACAACGGCAGACAATACTCTATCGCGTATCACGATTACAACCCACGGTGATGACCGTGTGGTTGAGCAAATTACCAAACAGGTAAACAAATTGGTCGATGTACTCAAAATTGTCGACCTAACAGAAATGCCACACATAGAGCGGGAGCTTTTACTTGTAAAGGTATTTGCTAAAGATGAGACTACCAGAGCCGCTGTGACGCGTATCGCAGATGTATTTCAAGGCTCTATTATCGATATGGGTAAGCAAAGTTATACATTACAACTTTTAAGTAATGCTGAGCGATTAGAAGCGTTTTTAGATATGCTACGTCACGAAAGTGATATAATTGAGCTAGTTCGTTCTGGTGCCGTAGGCATTGGACGTGGTGACAAAGCGCTCAAAGGTTAATTGCTAAATTATAGGCAAAACAAAGGGACCTAATGGTCCCTTTGTTATATGAACTTTTCAACCGTATTATGGGTTTACTTGATCTTTTAAGCCTTTGCCTGCTTTGAAGCTAGGAATATTCGCCGCAGAAATTTGGATTTCAGCACCTGTTTGTGGGTTACGGCCTGTACGTGCCGCACGCTCTTTCACTGAGAATGTACCAAAACCAACCAGTGCAACTGAATCACCTTCTTTTAAAGAATTGGTTACGGCACCAGTAAAGGCGTCTAATGCGCGCGCTGCCGCTGCCTTTGAAATTTCAGCGTCTGCTGCCATCTTTTCAACTAGTTGAGCTTTATTCATTATTAGATTCCTATTCATTTAATATTTTGCCTAAGCAAAACCTATGTTTATGCATTTTGGTTCGATGTGCAACCATTAACTGCCTAATTTAACCAAAAAGTGTTCTAAGTCAGATATGGCGTGCGCTTGTAGCACTTAATACACTCACTAACCAAGCATTTACAAACTAGCAAGCACTGATACATTACGCAATAGTTAACTGTGGTTAATTTAGCTTTTTGTGAATATACAATCATAAATCATGATTATAAATAAGGTACAAACGACCCAAATAATCGAAAAAACAAAATAGAACTGATACATTGAGGGGATTATTTCGAACACACCAAACTTACTGCCCGCAATATAACTAAGTGGGGCGAAAGCCCCAAACACGGCCGCCCCAGCGCGTTTAGGAAGAATCATTGCCTTGCGTAAAGAGCTGTTGAAAGTGAGTATTAACGCTACCCACAAAATACACAACCAAAGAGGTACAACATCACTGGGATGTCTAATTAAGTCACTATACACAGCTATAAATTCAACCGAAATACCTATAGGTAAACAAGCTAAAACTAGTTTAATTTGTTGCTTTTTATTCTTGTGTGTAAAAAAGATCCCGATACAAAGTAATCCCATCCACCATACTGCTTGATTTTGATAAAAAAGCGCCAAAAACCAGCAAGCCTGAAATAACCCAAAGTTAATAATTAAGGGCAGCATTGCATTGACTTGACATGTACTTTTGCTTGCGTGCGACTAAGTGTACCGTACTCGTTGCACGTTGTTTAAAGGCGCCTTCGCAGTAACACAAGTAAAACTCCCATAATCGATAAAATCGTTGGTCAAACTTAGCCCTATCGAGATTTGGCCAAGCCTGTCTGAATCGTTTGTACCAATCATTTAGCGTTCGAGCATAATGTAAACCAATGTCGCTTATCTGATGTACGACCATATTTGTATTAGCGCATATCTGCTTATTCAGCTCAGTGACAGAAGGCAAACAACCACCTGGAAATATATATTGCTGAATAAAGTCCGATTGCTTCAAATAATGTTTGTAACGCTGACAAGCAATAGTAATTGCTTGGATCAGCATCACACCATTATCTTTTATTAATGAATCGCATTTTTGAAAGAAACTAGGCAAGAATTCATGGCCAACAGCTTCAATCATCTCTATGGAAACAAGCTTATCGTACTGACCTTCTAGATCTCGATAGTCCTTTTTCAACAAAGTAATCTTATCCTGTAACCCTAATTCGCTGACCTTTTTCTCCACATAGCGGAACTGCTCTTCAGAGATAGTTGTTGTAGTGACATGACAGCCGTAGTTTTGTGCAGCGTAAATTGCAAAAGCGCCCCACCCGGTGCCGATTTCTATCACATGGTCACTTTCATTTAGGTCAATTTGCTCACAAATCGTATTTAATTTATGCGCTTGTGCTTGCTCAAGTGTGCTCTGCTCACTTGGATAAATAGCGCTCGAGTAAAGCATTTCTTCACTCAAAAATGCACTATACAGGTCATTACCTAAATCATAATGCGCTACTATGTTCTTTTTCGAACCCGCCTGAGTATTTTTATTCTTTATGTGTTTAAACTTGTTAACTAACCCAGTTACAAACGCGAACTTGCGCTCGAAAGCATCTAACTGAGCCTGATTTCTTGCGAAAATTTCAATCAGCGTGGTTAAATTAGAGCAGCGCCAGTACCCTTCTATATAAGCTTGCCCAGCGCCAACACTACCGCCAAGCGCAAATAATTTAAACATGGCTGGGTCTAAAACGGTCACTGTACAACTAAGCTCACTGCTCGCTTTACCGTACTCAAACACCTGCTCACCCATCACTACCTTCAAGTGGCCGTCTTCGATGCTTTCAAAAGCTGAAAACACAAGTTTGCTATACACTTTGTCTAACCATGACAATGAAAATTGTGATTCTAATAAAGTGGTATTTTCCATGTTAAATCCCCGGGTGCCCAACAAACGGCACTTTTTTCAAAAACAGTCTTAACGCCTGCCAATAAATACCTTTAAAGATAGAAAGCGTCATCGCAGGAAAACGCTTTAGCAAGCCTTTTACATTTTCCTTGCTCAACTCACTGCGCTTCAATCTCAAAGTAGCGTCAAATACACGCTCATTATCATCGCGTTTATTTGCGATATGGATCAGCGCATTTGTATCTGGCACATTCACTTTCCAGTGATAATTCATTTCAAGATCCATAAAAGGAGATACGTGAAAAGACTTTTTAAAGTTCACTTTTTTATGCAGCTTGACCAAATAGCAATGACATTCGTTCCATGGTGTGTTGCTCACCTCTGCTAGCATATGTTGATATTGACCCTGTTCATCTTGGCAAAAGTAAAAGTTAACAGGGCTGAAATAAATACCAAAACATCGTAACTGACACAACATCATGACCTTAGCTATTTCGCCTTGATAACCAAGCGTTTTACTCGCCTGCACAACACGCTCTTTTAACGTGCCGTGGTAATACTGTAAATAGTCACTTTGTACAAATTTGAGCGGTTTAAAACCCTTTGTACCTAGCAGCGTTGGATGAATATTGTCGAGTAACGCAAGCTCATCAAGATCTAACCAGGCCATGTAGATTGGATAATTAAAATCATGAACTTGAGGGACAAACCGTCGATGACGGATATCTCCAATGTACAAAGCACTGTTTAGCGCTTCCATTAGAATTCAACACCCAATTGCTTAGCAACATCTACTGCACTTTTTACACCATCTTCATGAAAGCCATTAAACCAATACGCGCCGCAAAAGTAGGAATTGTTTTTCCCGTCAATCAATGATTTTTTCTTCTGAGCAGCAATGCTGTAACGATTGAAAACCGGATGATGGTAGGTGAAACGACGGAGCACGGCGTTCTCATCAATGCCACAATCACAGTTTAGCGTGACACAGAATGTAGCTTCACTTTGTACGCCCTGCAAAATATTCATGTTGTATGTAACCACAGCGGCCTTGTCAGTATGTTCGTTGAGTAAATAATTCCAACTTGCCCAAGCACCATTGCGCTTAGGTAAAATGCTTTCATCTGTATGCAATACTACCGAATTTGCTGTGTAAGGGATGGCGCCAAGCACAAGCTGTTCATCTTCACTTGGGCTGTCTATTAGTGCCAAAGCTTGATCTGAATGACAGGCGAAAACCACTTTATCAAATTCGTGGCGTTCGCCATTTGCCATGACAATAGACACACCGTGAATGTCTCGTTTTACGGTTTTAATATCAGCGTTTAACTTGATTTTGTCTTTGAACTTTTCAATAAGCGGCGCAATGTATTCTCGAGACCCCCCTGGTATCACGTACCATTGCGGACGATTAGTCACATCTAACAACCCATGGTTATAGAAAAAGCGTACAAAAAACTCAACTTCAAAGTGTTCCATTTCTTTAATACTGCTAGACCAAATAGCAGCGCCCATCGGCAAAATATAGTGCATCTTGAAAAAATCATTAAAGCGGTGCTGAGCGAGCAAGTCACCTAAAGTGTAGTCGCTTTGATAGTCACCACTGGCATACATCGCCTTACATATTTTATTAAAGCGAATAATGTCGTAAAGCAGGCGCCAAAATTTAGGACGGATAACATTACGCTTTTGCGCGAACAAACTAGTAAACGTGTGACCATTGTACTCAAAGTCGGTATCGGCGCGTTTAACACTAAAGCTCATTTGTGTAGGCTGACGCTCTACACCCAAACGCGCTAACAACCTCTCAAAATTGGGATAAGTTCGATCATTAAATACAATAAACCCAGTATCAATGGCGTACTGTTCGCCATTTAACTCAACATCAACTGTCGCCGTATGTCCGCCGATATAGTCATTCTTCTCGAATACGGTAATATCGTACTGCTCATTTAATAAATACGCAGCACTCATTCCGGAAATACCAGAACCAATGATTGCTATTTTTTTCAAGTTCTTATTCCTTTTGCTAAGGTATACCACACACTACTTGGTAGCAGCTGCAACAGCTTGAGCAGATATGTAAAGCGCTTTGGAAAATGAATTTCTCTGTCCCTTTTCGCTATGCCTTTAGAAATCGCCTCAACCGCTTCTTCAACCGTAATAGCCATCGGCATAGGAAAATCGTTTTTCGCGGTCAATGGCGTTTTTACAAAACCCGGATGTACAACACTCACATCGATATCTTCTAAGTCTACAGATAAAGTTTTTGCCAAATAACTCACAGCGGCCTTTGACGCGCCATAGGCTTGCGCTCTAGGTAAAGGTAAAAACGAAGCGCTGGAGCTAACTACAACCAACTGCCCCCCCTCCTTCACTTTGGGTAATAGCACCTCTAAACAATAACCAATCGACAATAGGTTGACGTCTATCACTCTTTTAAACAGTGCACTGTCAAAGTTTCTAGCGTCATCAATGTACTCGCAATTGCCAGCATTGAGTATTAGAACATCCAAGCCCTCGATATGAGTACAGGCCTGCTTTATCGAATTAATGTCTGTGACATCAAACTCAAGGGCATCAATATTGTTGGATTGAGATAGCGCTTCAAGTGCCTCTTGATTTCGACCACACGCAAGTACCTTGGCATTGCTCGAATAGTGTTTTGCTAGGCCCAACCCAATTCCAGATGTCGCGCCAGTTATGAGTATTTTTTTCATCACTGGGTTGCCCTTTTGTCTATAAAACCAATCACATTCTTCAATATAGGCACTTGTCGATAAACCATTGCAGCCGAGTCAAAATAATCTTGATGATATACAACTTTGTTGTCCAAAAAGGATAGTTTGCTGTGACCTTCAACGCTTATCTCTTTTCCACCATTAAGCTTTCTGTGTCGAAATCGCATAGTCCAATATAAAAAACCATTGTCATCAATACTATAAGCATCATGAATAGCAAATTCTATTTCACTTACGTTGGCATACATATTCGAAAAGTAATGTGTCAGATCATGCAACCCACTTACCTCATGCAATGGATCTCGAAACACGATGTCGCCGTGGTATACGTCTTTAAGTGGTGACAAGTTGTTCGTATTTAACTTGCCGTACATATCAATAAAACGTTCAATGATCGGATGCATTTTTAAACCTTAAAAGCGTCAAGTGCCCTCGCTCGCGCCGTTTTATGGTCAACAATGGCGCTTACGTATTGTGTACCTTGTTTAAGAGCCAAGTAATCATGCGGAAAGTGAATATATTTACTTGGAATATCAACAAGCTCTGGAACATACTTACGTATAAACTCGCCATCAGGATCAAACTTTTCGCTTTGCGTGATTGGATTAAAAATCCGGAAATAGGGCTGAGCGTCACACCCAGTACTCGCGGCCCATTGCCAGCCACCATTATTGCTAGCAAGATCACCGTCAATTAGGTGGCGCATAAAATATTGCTCTCCCTTTCGCCAATCTATCAGCAAATGCTTGGTTAAGAAGCTTGCGACTATCATACGTAAACGGTTGTGCATCCAACCCGTTTGATTTAATTGCCGCATCGCAGCATCTACAATCGGATAACCAGTTTTACCTTCACACCAAGCTTTAAATTGAACCTCATCTTCTCGCCAGGAGACAGAGTCATATTTTTCGTTAAAATTAAAATGCTTACACAATCGGGGGAAAGTAATAATTAAGTGACGATAAAATTCACGCCAAATAAGCTCATTAACCCAACAAAAATCAGCATGCGTCGTATTTTGCAAAATATCAGGGTTATAAAACTGTAATTGCGCCAACAACTGTTTAGTAGAAACAACCCCAAGTGCAAGATAGGGGCTCAAACCTGAGGTACCTTTAATTGCTGGAAAATCCCTAACTGCTTGATAGCTTGAACACTTGCTTTCAATAAAATGTCTAACCACTTTGGCGATGCGCTCATCGTCCACAGGCCATTTATGTGAGCACCCATCACCTTGCAAACATGCTGGCGCTTGCCACGCAATTGGTTTTTCAAGTTTGGCTTTTGGCCAACTTTGTATCACGAAGCTCTCGGCCTCAAAGCGTTTTAGCCATGTTTTTTTGAATGGCGTAAACACCTTAAACATCTCGCCACTTTTTGTCACAACACTGTGCGGCGGGGCAATTAAATCACCGTCAAACAATGTTAATTCAATACCACATTTAGAACAGTCGCCGTCTCTTTGCCGTTCATTTACCTCATACTCGGCATTAGCAAATACTCGGTTGGTTTTAAGCTGTTCACAAAATTGCTTTAGTGCAACAGGCACAGCTTTAAAGTCTTCCACATTTTGTACATGAAGTTTAATGCCGTAATTAGCCAACGCCTCTCCTAACCAGACCACTCTTCGTTTTAATAAATCGATCTGGATTGGCGCTGCATCGTGCTCATGCCATTGCTTTTCACACACAAAAAAAAGTGCCTCTGTGGCACCTTGGTTGACTGCTTCAATAAGGGCTTCGTTTGCAAAAAAACGCAAATCCCTTCTAAACCAAAATACAGGCGCCATTAAATACCAAACCTCAGCTTTAGTTCGTTCGGGTAAGGGTCAAAGTACACTTGCTGTGCAAGATATTCGTTTGGATGCACGGTTAAGTGATGCTTCAACAGCGTCAGCGGCACGTACAATGGAACTAAGCCTTGTCTGTACTGTTCAATGGCCGTACACAATTCTTGCTTTTCGACCTTTGACAAATCGTTTTTAAAATAGCCCTGAAGATGGGTCAGTGTGTTCGTTTGATTTTTGCGTGACGCAGGCTTACTCAGTGCTTTCATCAAACCCGATATGTACTCATGCTTAACTTGCTCCAAAGGCATTTGCGACGCTTGCGCCAGTAATCGACCAAGCTGTCTGTACAACTGATAATTGTGACTCATAACAAGATACTTATGTTTGGCATGAAATTGCGTCAGCTCATGTAAACCAATTTCTTGTTCATTCAGAGTTTGCCAACTTTTATACACATAAACTCTGAGTACGAAGTTTTCGCGCAAGTGCATATCATTCAAACGACCATTCTCTTCGCAAGGTAACAATGGGTTGTTATCCATAATCTGTTGCGCAAAAAATCCGACGCCTTCAGACGTATTGCCTGTCCCCGCTTCGTTGTAGATTTTAACTCGCTCCATACCGCAGCTTGGACTTTTAGCGCAAAAAATAAACCCAGACAGCTTTTCTGCGTATTCATGAGCTACTCGCTTCCCATATTCACTCAACTGAGGCCCTACATCACCTGAGCCGTCAGGGCGACACACCTTAATGGTATCACCTACTTTAACTTGGCGAATGGTTGGCCTAGGGATAGGCAAACCAACCGCTACTTCAGGACAAAACCTAACGTATTCGACATGATTAACAAATTCATCCATACAGAAATTGGAACGCTTATGTCCTGTATCAAAACGAACTTTCTCACCAGTAAGGCAGGCGCTAATCCCAATTTTCATCGAAGACGACTTTTCCATTTTGACTCCAAGCTAGTAAATCAGATTTCCGATTGGGTTAAGTAGTTTGCTCAGACCTTTATTAAAATGTAGAGCACTGTTTACCACGGTAAAGCACAAACACCCGTCAGCCGTTTTTGGTGAATGATTATGCCGTGCATCACGCCATATAAAATCACCGGGTACGTATGAGCCATCTTCGTCAGAAAACTCCCCATCCAATAGTAGCGTTAACTCAAATCCGGTATGCGTATGCTCTGGGATCTCTCCGCCTTTGTCGATTTGAAGCAAGCTTGCACGCACATCACCATCATCAACCTGCATGCGTGCTCTAGCCAGTTTTCCAACATGCACAAACGCGCTGCGTTGGGTGTTGCCAATCGCTCTGGGTAACACTGCAACTTTATCTTGGTATTCAAGTTGTGTCGGTTGATATACTTTGAGCTGTTCGACTTCCTCGTCTGACGTAATGAAGTCGAACATGTCTGAAAACTCGTTTGATGAACTCTGTTCTTCTGTAGCATCTACAAAGGCTTCTGCTGCCTGCGATGCCTCGTACATTTCAACTTTTCCACGACAACATTCACATAACTCAATATGGGCTGAGACAGCAATACTCAGTGATGCTGGTAGTGCACCTTGACTAAACTGTAATAAAAATTGCTCCGATGGATGATGCTTAATCATTACTCTCTCCCATTTCAGCGCGAAGTTTTTGCAAAGCAAGCCTTAATCTGGATTTGACCGTACCGACTGGAATATTGAGATGCTCTGCAAGTTGTTCCTGCGACATCTCTTGAAAATAAACGCCTTTTACAACTTCTTGTTGCGCTCTTGGTAATTTACTAATGTATTTTTTAATTTGCTGGTCTTGCAAGTGGTCCTGAAAGTCATCATCACAAGCTTGTTCATCTTGCAATAGAGGCCAAATATCTTCACTCAAGTGCTCTTCTTTGTTACTTTTCATTTTCCGCAAAGTGTCGAAAGAAGCATTCCTCATAACCGTGTAAACCCAAGTCGTTGCAGCCCCTTTATCAGGGTGATATAAGTGCGCCTTTCTCCAAACCGAAGTTAAAGTATCTTGAACAAGCTCCATTGCCAGAGCTTCATTGCCAAATTGCTTTATACCAAAGCGCTTTATTTTTGGAGCAAAGTACTCGAATATTTTCGCAAAAGCGCGCTTGTCTCGACTATTTGCAACTTCACAAAGTGCATCCGACAAAGCCTGAGTTGGCAATTGATCCATATTTTTTTGATTTCCCGCTTGAAGGTGAGCTGCCTCAGTGGGTGCGTGTTCAACCATAGCTAGATATCTCTTCATACTTGTGACGTTGGTATCTATACGAGAGCACAGCCCATTCAGATCACTGTTGTTGATACAAAACAGTATGGATGAAATCGACCACTTGATCAAAGTTTACAGATGAACAAAGCTTTTGTTTTTCTTCAATATTTAATGGCATTAGCTCTAACCATCGGCTCGTTACCCAAATAGCATCATCAAACCTTTTTTCCCTGTAGAGCTCATCAATGTGTGGATTCTGGTTGAATACATCTGACAGCATTTCTCCCATATCGCGAATAAGCTGGGGGTCTTGTAATTCTTCATCAGCCCAAAGAGGATGACGATTTTCGACGATATGGCCATACCTGAGTTTTTTGTGATCTTGATAAGGGCTTGAAATCGTCACTCGGTAGTTTGCGTAAACGTCAATGAGCAGCTGTCCAGACTCATCTTGCGAGAAATCTACTACCTCAACGTAAACACCGTCTTCGGGTACATTTAATTCACTATTTTTGTCAAACTGACATAGCACAAAACCATGCTCGTTTTTTAGAGCTTCACTCACCATTTCAAGATAACGAGGCTCAAATATTCTTAATTTTGTGTATCCTTCTGGCAATACAAAAACCGGAAGTGGAAAAATAGCGCAATTCATAAAAACCCAAAGTTAATACCCATCATGCAATTAATTACGCAATTATCCAAAGTTACGATCAACTCCCTTCAAGCCACTGATATTTTTTAAGGTTAACTTTACCTTTGATAAACACGACACCTTCTTGCTCAAGTAACACTTTTTGCTGGTCATACTTTGCAGAGCCAATTGGAAACGATATCTTTCCTTGGCTATTAATAACCCTATACCAAGGGAGTGTACTTTCTTTAGGAAGCTGCTTTAAGATACGGCCAACCGCACGAGATTGATTGGCAGCCCCAGCCAAACGCGCTAACTGACCGTAGGCCGCTACTTGTCCATATGGAATAGCACCAATCAAAGTATAAATTTGTTGTTCAAAGTGCACTTCCATACTGCTTTCCTATCTTTTTAAACTCTTTCCAAATTGCTCTCGCTACAGGACCATGGTGCCTGGCAAGTTTTCTAAACACATGAATTTTTGCGTTAAATGTACTTTTTCTATCCGTTACCGTGATTTGCTCTAAAAGCCCTGAGTCCAATTCAGCTTGGCAATGACTCAGACTTATCATCGCAAATCCCGTTCCACTTAATAAAAATGATTTAATTGACGCAATGTCATCCAGCTTCATCATGCCTGTACCTCGAGCGTATGCCAAGCGCTCACTATCAAAGTTAAAACCGCTTTCTAACATGGCGAGGCAGGGGTAATCAGCAAGTTGCTCAAATTTAAGTGATTGGGGTAGCAAGCCTGACTTTGCAACTAACCCCAGTCGGATCTCGCCTATGGCTATGGACTCTAAATCACCAGTTGCGTGAAAAAGATCAAACCATGGTCCAATGCCTAAGTCAGCCACTCCACTATTCACTTGCTCCAACGCAACAAAACGTTTACCACTGGTTATCGCCATTTCAGTGTGTTGAAACTGACTAAATATTCTTCCTATGGCGTCGTTATACTCAGATTGGTAACAAAGAGGCTCGTAACAAATATTGAATTTTGCTTCATTTCCAACAGAAAACTCATTAGCTAACACTTGCAAATCATCTCTCAAAGTGAGCAATTTTTCTGATTCATCGCAAAAGCGACGCCCCTTTTCTGTCAATGTGACTCTATAGCCATCACGATTAATCAACGCAAAACCTAACTGTTCTTCAAGCCTTTTGAGTGCTTGTGTCACCGCTGGTTGGGTTTTATACAAACGTTGTGCTGCATCACTTAAACTAGTCGTGTTAGCAACCGCTTTTAAAATTTCCAGATCTGAGATTTTCATAATTAAAACTTATAAAGATTCAAATTTAATATAATTTTTATTTTAAATAAAATTTCTATACTCTGCACCCCATGTTTTCTCATCAATGATATAGATGGAGTTTTTCATGTTACGTAGCATCTTATTTGTTACAACACTGCTGCTATTATCGGCTTGCCAAGACAACGAACCACAAAAATCTCAAGCCGAAGTAATCAGGCCTGTCAAATTAATTACGGTTGACACCGTTGAGCAAAGTGATATTCGCAGCTTTCCTGCCAATGTAGTTGCCAATCAAGGTTCTTATCTGGCATTTAGGGTCAATGGCGAATTAATGGAATTTCCAGTTCGCGCAGGTCAAGATGTAAAAAAAGGCCAGCTTTTGGCCAAATTAGATCCTGAAGACTTTGAATTACAACACGAGCAACGAAAAGCGCAATTTAAACTCGCTTCTTCACAACTGGCGAGAGTGAAATCGCTCTATCAAAAGTCAATCGCTAGTAAGTCGGAATATGATGAAGCCGTTGCTAATGAACAAGTAGCCGAATCTGCATTAAAAATTGCGAAAACAAATCTAGAAAATAGCGAATTACGCGCCCCCTTTGACGGCACTATTGCCAAAGTTTTCGTAAAAAACTACGAAAACATTGTGGCAAAACAAAATATTTTACGCCTAGAGACTCGCGATATGATGGATGTGGTTATCCAAGTACCTGAAAAACTCATAGCGCGTGTTAAGAAGCAGCTAGACTACCACCCAAGTGTTATCTTTGACGGTTATCCTGACAAATCTTACGAATTAAGCATCAAAGAGTGGGACACTCAAGCAGACCCTGCAACTTTGAGCTATAAAGTCGTATTTACATTACCTGTACCGAAAGACTTCAACTTATTGGCAGGTATGACAGGCCACGTATATATCGACCGAAGTAAAGTAACTAACATTGTTCATAGCCAAATATTCGTGCCTGTTGAAGCTGTTTTTTCAGAGCAAACCTTGCCCACAGGTAACAATGCTTTTGTTTGGCTTTATAATCAAGATACACAAACGATCGCTCGTCATGCGGTCAGTGTTGGTAAAATGCGTTCACAAACCATTGAAATTACAAATGGCCTTAATGGTGGCGAGACAATCGTCGCTGCCGGTGTCCATCATTTAAAGGAAGGACTCAAAGTCAGACCATGGACCAAAGAAAGAGGGCTATAACAGATGAGTCTTGCTAAATGGTCTATTGAAAACAAAGTGATCAGTTGGGTGTTTGCCACCCTCTTATTGCTTGCTGGTGCCAATTCATATTTTGGTTTAGGGCAACTTGAAGACCCTGAATTCACCTTGAAAAAAGCAATGGTAGTCACCCTCTACCCCGGAGCCTCACAACAACAAGTTGAAGAAGAAGTCACCTTTGTTGTTGAAAATGCGATTCAGCAATTGCCATATGTTGATTATGTCACCTCCATTTCTTCTGCTGGCAAATCACAGATCACGGTAGAGATGAAAAGTACCTATCGTAAAGACGACTTAAAACAAATTTGGGATGAATTACGTCGTAAAATAAACGATTTGAAGCCAAATCTGCCCCCTGGTGTTTATACACCAAAAGTCATTGATG
Organism: Pseudoalteromonas sp. ABE4_541; assembly: GCF_056312285.1. Lineage (NCBI taxonomy): Bacteria > Pseudomonadati > Pseudomonadota > Gammaproteobacteria > Alteromonadales > Pseudoalteromonadaceae > Pseudoalteromonas > Pseudoalteromonas sp. ABE4_541. The sequence goes on along the minus strand of NZ_JBSVEM010000013.1, from coordinate 94,762 downwards.
ACTTTGCAGACGTTTACGGTGTGATGTACGCCATAACAGGAGACGGATACGCCTACGACGAGCTAAAAGATTACGTTGATTATCTAAAGCGTGAATTAGTACTTGTCAGTGGTGTAAGTAAGGTGACAGTAGCGGGTGAACAGCAAGAACAAGTCATCGTTGAAATCTCAACACAAAAATTATCTCAGCTTGGGATCGCTCCATCCTATATTTTCAGTCTTCTACAATCACAAAACAGCGTTTCAAATGCGGGTACTATTCGAGTCGGTGAAGAGTCTATTCGTTTACATCCCACAGGCGAGTTTCAAGATGTGAAAGAACTGGAACACTTGCTCATTTCAAAAGCGGGAGCAAAAGAGCTTATTTACTTAGGTGATGTTGCGACTGTAAAACGCGCTTATGCAGAGATCCCAAGTCATATTACGCGCTTTAACACACAACAGGCATTGTTGCTCGGAGTGTCATTTAGCTCAGGTGTGAATGTTGTAGATGTAGGTAAAGCAATCAGCCAGCATATTGCTGACCTTGAGTATCAACGTCCGCATGGCATTGAAATAAACACGGTATACCATCAACCCAATGAAGTAGAAAAATCAGTTGATGGCTTTATTGTCAGCCTGCTAGAAGCGGTTGCCATTGTCATTGTCGTTCTGCTTATCTTTATGGGGCTAAAAAGCGGCTTGTTGATAGGCGCAGTGTTGCTTCTAACCGTGCTTGGTACATTTATTTTCATGAAAATGTTCTCCATTGACTTACAACGAATTTCACTTGGGGCGCTAATTATTGCCTTGGGTATGTTGGTAGATAACGCGATTGTTGTTACCGAAGGCATATTGATCAATTTAAAACGCGGTCAAACTAAGCTACAAGCTGCCGTGAATATCGTTGAACAAACCAAGTGGCCATTATTAGGTGCCACCGCAATCGGTATCACGGCTTTTGCCCCCATTGGTTTAAGTAGCGATGCAAGCGGTGAGTTTGCTGGCTCACTTTTCTGGGTGCTTTTGATTTCATTACTGTTAAGTTGGGTTACAGCAATCACTTTAACACCGTTTTTTGCTAATTCGCTTTTCAAAGAATCAAACTCTCAAAATATGGATGATGACGTTGACCCTTACAAAGGTGTGATCTTTAACGTGTACAAAGCCACTTTGTCATTTGCGCTAAAACATCGTGCCATAACGCTCATTGTCATGGTCGCGCTACTGATTGGTTCAATCGTTGGTTTTAAGTCAGTTAAGCAGTCGTTTTTTCCAGCATCTAATACCCCAATGTTTTATGTAGATTACTGGCATTATCAAGGTGCCGACATAAGAAGCACTGCGGAAAACCTAGCGACGATTGAGTCATTTCTTCTAAACGATGAACTGGTTGAAGAAGTCACCTCAACGATTGGCCAAGGTGCACCTCGATTTATGCTGACCTATGCACCAGAAAAACAATATGCTGCTTATGGTCAGTTAATTGTTCGCGTTAACAATAGAGACGCGGTCGCAACAATGATAAACAAACTGCGCACGTTTGAGCAGACTAATGCTCTGGGCGGCGCACTTAAAATTAAGCGTATGGAAATTGGCCCATCAACAAACGCCAAAATTGAAGCCCGCTTCTCTGGCCCTGACCCTGTTGTACTAAGACAGCTTGCTGACAAAGCAAAGAACTTGCTAGCGCAAGATAATCGCGCATTCAATATTCGAGATGACTGGCGTCAACGTACCAAGGTATTACGCCCAACGTTTAATGAGCAAAAAGCACGTCGTTTGGGTGTCAGTAAATCAGACCTGGACCAATTGTTACTCACAAGTGTTTCGGGTAATAAAGTTGGTTTATATCGCGATGGTACAAGTTTGCTGCCCATTGTTGCACGCTCTCCCGAAGAGGAAAGGAAGAATGTAGAAAATCTAAGCGACTTACAAATATTTAGCCCTGTACTTGGCGTTTACGTGCCAATCACTCAGGTGGTAGATAGTTTTGATGTGATTTGGGAAGATCCATTGATCATGAGACGAGACCGAAAACGTACCATTACAGTGATGGCAGATCATGATGTGATTGGCGATGAAACACCAGCGAAACTCTTCGCTCGGGTTCGTGCAGACATCGAAGATATTGAACTTCCACACGGTTACCAGATGGAATGGGGTGGCGAGTTTGAATCATCGTCGAAAGCTAAAAAAGCCATTTTTGGTTCATTGCCACTTGGTTACTTAGCGATGTTCATCATTACTGTGTTGCTGTTTAACTCAGTGAAGCAACCGCTTGTGATTTGGTCAACAGTCCCCCTTGCTATCATTGGTGTCACTGCAGGCTTGGTGGCTCTTAACGCACCGTTTAGCTTTATGGCACTTCTTGGGCTACTGAGCTTGTCAGGTATGTTGATCAAAAACGGAATAGTGTTGATGGATCAAATCAATCTAGAGTTGTCGCAAGGAAAATCTCCTTACCAAGCCGTGTTCGATTCTGGTGTAAGTCGTGTAAGACCAGTATCTATGGCCGCTATTACCACTATACTTGGTATGATTCCATTGCTATTTGATGTGTTCTTCAAATCGATGGCAGTTACAATTATGTTTGGCCTTGGCTTTGCGACAATTCTGACACTGCTCGTAATACCGGTTATGTATTGCGTGGTGTTTAAAATTAGACAACCAAACTGATTTGGTTAACTAAGGGGGCTTTAGAGCCCTCTACTTTCTGACCTAACAAATTGGCTATGACAAAGCAGTAAACCCCCTTTACAGCTTATACCATTCCGCTTAACTAAGTAGTCTATTTGTGGGCAAGAAAACCTTATCAGTAGCACCGCTACCGCACTCTGCTATCGTCAGGTTTAGCCCCTCAAGATGATTAAGTGTTATTGCGGATTGGTATTATAACGATTAGCCCTTTTGATACTCGCTAAGTCGTTTTCTCGTACTCCATTTTCATACATTACGACGTTCACCTGCTTGCTGATCCATTGGCGAATATAAAATGGCTGCTTTGGCACGAAGTGATGAATAGAATGTGTATTACCAAAGTTAAAACAAAATAATTGGCAGGGATAAAACAGCCAATGATTAAGGATTTGCGTTTGTTGCATTAAGTTTTTAACGCCGCCATAGTAGTGCATATTTGACGTGATAAAATTCAAGCAAAACGATCTCAGTATATTTGGGCCGATCAATACGACCATCAGAAAGCTCAAATTATCTATCGCAATGAGCAGCCAGTCAGGATAGCTAAAATTGCCATCGGTGAAGTAATCTATACATTGAAAAATCACAAAGCCATACAGCGCTACAAAATAAAAAGTCGCGACTGGAAAACCCGCATGAAAAACATGCCAAAAGTTAAAACATCTAACTTCTTTTTTAAGGCGGCGTCGATGGATTAATAAACCTATTAATCCATCGAAGTTGATCACCAACCGCAGTAGCGGATTTCGCACGCCATTACCGACTAACCGTTCCTCCAAATCTTGCTTGGTACCCGAAGTTTTATGATGATGTAAATGTATTTTTCTTCTGTACCATGGATTAACGGTATTGGGTCGCATTAACCACACAATCAACATCATCGCGTTATGAATAATTGGCTTGTTGGAAAAGTACAGTTTGTGTATCAAATCGTGTTCAATCTCATGTGAAATTGATGCAAACAAGGCCGACAGAATGATGCATTGCCATATCATCAGAAAGCCCATTGCATAACACCAAGCGACGCTTAACATACCAACAAGTGATAGAAACAGACAGCTCAAGCCTAGCGCATTTTGATATTTCAAAAAGGTATATTTGCGTCTTAGAGCGGCTTCTTGAGATTGAATGGTGAACACAATGTTTTGAATTGATTTTTTGTCTGGATGGAGGCTCATAATCTAGCTTTAAAATACGATATGTAAAAAAGCAGTCCGAGTTGACTGCTTTTTATCAAGTAAGCTTATAGTGCTTCTAAAATAACTTCGGCTTTACTGACTTCAAATTGCTTTGGCTGCTCAACATTCAATTGCGTCACGATACCGTTTTCAACAATCATCGCATAACGCTGCGAACGAATACCACCGAAGCCTTGTGTGTCCATATCTAAACCTAAAGCTTTGGTAAAGCTTGCGTCACCATCAGCAAGCATCGCGATGTGGGATGCATTTTGAACTTCACCCCATGCCTTCATTACAAACGCGTCATTAACAGACACGCATGCAATTAAATCAACACCCTTGTCTTTGATTTTATCAGCTAGCGTGACATAACCAGGTAAGTGTGACGCAGAGCAAGTGGGGGTAAAAGCGCCTGGTACAGCAAATAACACAACTTTTTTATTTGCAAATAATTCGCTAACTTGGTGTGTTACCATGCCATCCACACTCAATTCACTTAAAGTAACGTCAGGTAACGCTTGTCCTTGTTCAATCATTGTTCTTCTCACTATGTTGGTAAAGCATAAGTGTAATAGTAAAAGCCCTTATAGAACACACGCAAACTATAAGGTTATTGTATGTGTTTATGAATGTATCTGTGCCAAACGACAGGCCATTGAATGCCCTTTATTTAGCTGCAATAAATCCCACAGATTGCCGTATAGGTCTTCAAAAACTGCCACCGTGCCATATTCCTGCTCTTGAGGCGAGCGTACAAACTCAATGCCCTTTTCACACATTGCATGGTAATCGCGCCAAAAATTGTCCGTATTTAAAAACAAAAATACACGACCACCAGACTGTTGGCCAATAAACTGAGCCTGCTCGCTGTTAGAAGCGCGCGCCAATAAAATGCTTGCCCCTTTCGATCCTGGTGGGGCAACCACAACCCATCGCTTGTTTTGCTCAGCTTGATAGCTATCTTCTAGCAAGTCGAAATTAAGTTTGTTGACATAAAAATCGATAGCTTCGTCGTAATCCTTTACCACTAGAGCAATATGAATTAGCTCTTGTTTCATATCAATCCTTTCAAGTCTTACTTTTGTTCAAGCTCAACGTGCCCGATTTCCTTTTTGGCCTTTGATTGGAGCGATGATTGCGCTTGTTTTCATATGTTGATTTATTAGCAGCGGCTTTTCTAGGCTCTTTACTTTGCGTTTTCTCTTTTTGCTGTGCTCGTGGCATTTTTGGCTTTTTATTAACATCAACTGAGCCTTCTTCAGTTTTCGCTGAATCTGCAATCGAGCCGTTGATCTCTTTCATTTCATCATCAGTAAGATGCCGCCACTCACCCGGACGAAGACCGTTCAAGTTGACATTCATGATGCGAACACGTTTAAGGCTGGTTACTTCATATCCCAAATACTCACACATTCGGCGGATCTGTCGGTTGAGTCCTTGCGTCAAAACGATAGTAAATGTTCTATCGCTTGTTTGCTTAACAAAACACTTTTTAGTAACAGTATCTAGAATAGGTAAACCTCCTGCCATTCGCTCAACGAAACGCTTGTTGATTGGTTTATCTACTTTTACAACGTACTCTTTCTCGTGATTATTTCCAGCACGTAGGATTTTATTCACTATGTCGCCTTCATTGGTCAAAAAGATCAGGCCTTCAGAAGGCCGATCCAATCGCCCAATAGGAAAAATACGCTCAGGATAGTTAATGGCACTGACAATGTTACTTTTTATTTTTCTTTCTGTTGTACAGGTCACGCCAACCGGTTTGTTATAGGCAATATAAACTCTTTTTGGCTTTGCTTTGAGCGGCTTGCCATCAATTAAAATGGAATCGGCATCGCTAACCTTCAACCCCATTTCGGGTGAACTTCCATTCACCTTAACTCGGCCCGTTTCTATCAGCTTGTCAGCTTCTCTGCGAGAGCAAAAACCTGTCTCGCTGATGTATTTATTTAGCCGTGTTGATTGCGTCACGCGTTACCCTTCTTAATGCTCAATCAAAAGAAGGCATTTTAAACCATCACAGTGCAAAATGCTTAATTTTCTGACGCTTCAATGTTCTGAACTAATACTCCAAGCGCCTAAGCTGCTTATTAGTCAAAACACGCAACAGCCATTCAAAAGGGCCTTGCTTGAAATACTTTAAATAAATGGGCGCTAAAAGTAGCTGCAAGATAATTACAATAAGTGCCAATTGTATGTAATCAATGCGATTAAATTCGATACGGGCATTTGAATTTAGCCAGGTAAAATACAGCACCATCATAATGGATTGCATCAGATAACATGTAAGAGCTAATTTTCCAACGGCTTGCAGCCGTACAGAAATTACACTTTTTATAGACATATGGGCATTAACATGCGCAATGAGAAGCCCCCCAATAACGGCATTAGCCCAAATAATGGCATCAACAAAGTAAGCATAGCGCGCTTCCCCAACATACTTAATAACACCACTCATCACAGATAAAACCGCAACAGCAACTAGCAATCGAGACAACACAGGGGCTGGTAGGCCTTTATGAAACACGCTATGTCTGTAGCACAGCATACCAATGAGCATTACACCCAACGCATTCCACAATGTTAAAATGGGCAGCATAAAAAGCATGATTACAAACAATTTAATATTATGGACGAGCAAACCAAGTAGTGTGTTTGGCGCTGAATTTAAAATGTCTTCAAATTCTGGTGTGTCCCTGTAAATTGTGGGCTCGTCACCTGTCAGTAAAAGTAATAACAAACCGCTTATTAATATCATAAGCATACCATGACGTAATAAGGTCGCATCAGATCGCTGCAAGTAGCTCAGTGCTATAAAACCGGCTAATCCATAACTCAATAATATATCGCCAGGCCAAATAAAAATGCCATGTAAAACACCAAAAACGACAAGTAACTTAAGTCTCGGTTTCAAAAAGTCAGAGCGACCTTGCTTATTGAACTGGATCACGAGTGCTGCGCCAAACAGCATGCAAAATAGTGCGCGAAATCTTCCATCAAAAAGTAACACATTCAGATAATCTATCAATACGTCACTTACGGGAGGTGAAATGGACCCTACATAGCCAGATTCAAAAATTGAGAAGAAATAAATATTAAGTAAAATGAGGCCAAGCACCGCAATACCGCGCAAGCTATCTAATTGTTTAATGCGCGCCATTTAGAAAATATTATCCTTGTACATATCAGCCCAACGGATGGCATCAGCATGAAAATCGGGCAGTTTTTTATCATCTAAATTTAATAAGCCACACGCCTCTTGCAAATTCCACCAGCTTCCACTTTCATATGCTCTAACCACATTTAAGATGTAATACAAAAAGTTGTGCTTACCCATTAAGGCATCTTGTAATTCATCTGGAAACGGCAATCTCGCTACCACTTGTTCCATTGGCCTATCCAGTATCGCATCCAGCAAGGAAAACAAACCTGTTAAAAAACTCATGCCGCTCATATTAGGTTGTAAGCTTTTAGCAATAAGTTCACAAAAGCGCGAACGCACGATACTTAAGCGAGTCAACTCTGTAGGCTTTCCTTCCGCGACGTGTGCCGTCATGATCAGCCCAACAAACTTTTTAACTCTCTCATCACCTAAATAAACAAGCGCCTGCTTTAGAGATTCAATACGATTTTTTAATGGAAAAACACCAGAGTTGATCAATCGCAGTAGTTTATAAGCGAGCGCTGTATCTTGCGCGAACAGACGTGCAATCTTATCGATATTAATATGGGGTTTTAACACTTCCGCATAGATGAGTAGAGCCACTGCATAGTTTATTTCTATATCATTTTGCTGGATGACTCTAGGTTTAGCAAAAAAGTAACCTTGAAAAAAATGAAAACCCATTGTCCTAGCTTGCTCAAACTCGGCTTCTGTTTCTACTTTTTCTGCCAATAACTTTACATTTTTTCTTTTTTTAAACTCTTCAACTAAATGGGTAATCTCATCTAACGAGTTTTGTTGAATATCAAATTTTACGAGCCTAACAAGCTTTAAAAATGGTTCCCATTGCTTAGTGTATTCGAAATCGTCGAGTGCCAATCGGTAATCTAAATGAAAAAGCTCTCTGACCTTCTCATAGCTATCATGATTGGGCGTAATCGTCTCTAGTAACTCAAGTATCACATCTCGGGCAGGTAAAAAATGAGCCAAATCTTGCTTCAATGAGTCCGGTCCAATGTTGATTAAAGCCTTTTTTCCAGAGGTAAGGTAACGAGTTCCGAGATTTAGCTGATTGTCCATGATCAATTTTGCGGTCGCGGCGTCCTCAGCAATGTCAGGAAAACAATTGCTTTTACCATCACGAAACAACAGCTCGTAAGCTACAACCTGCTTTTTGCGATTGAAAATAGCTTGTCGAGCAACAAAAACCTTCAAATGTTGACTCCTCATTACCTGCCACTTCCCATGTAGCACTTTGTTCCTGATTAAAAGTTAGATTCTAACCATAAATGACGAAGAATAATATAGAACTAAGCTATTAATAGTTGGTAAAAAATAGTTTATTAACTATAGCATCTACTAATAAAAAAGCAGACCGAAGTCTGCTTTTTATAAAATCGCTCATAAAACAAACTACTTACTAATCATAAAGTTGCTTTATGTACTGTTGTGCAACAGACTCCCATGTGAAACGCAACGCGCTCGCATTGTTGCGTAACTGTTGATACTGTTGACTATTTTGGCGATATAAGGCCATTGCATCTTCAAAAGTTGCCGTTAACTGTTGCACCTGTTCGGATAGGTCTTCACCCCCAAATGAAAAACCCGTTTCCAAATGTGTTACGGTATCTACAAGTCCACCTACGCCATGTACCAAGCAAGGTTGCCCCGCTCGCATTGCCAGCATTTGGCTGATCCCACAAGGCTCAAACGAACTTGGCATCAAAAACAGATCGCCCAAGCTATACAACTGATCGCCAATGTGCTTACCATAGCCATTCAGATACAATACGTTCTCATGCCGAGCCATTACTTGTGTAAACAAGTCTTCTAAGTACTGATCACCAGACCCAAGAACTATCAGTTTGCCCATATACCCTGATGCAATGCTTGCGATCGTGTCAAACACCAAACCATGCTCGGTGCTTTGACGTAAAAGCAATGCCTTTTGATCTGTCAAACGACCGACACTTGTAATAAGCGGGCCCTCAAATGAGCTACCTTGCCACTGTTTTAATCGCTGATGTGCGATATAGTGACAAGACTTAAGCTGTCTATCCCCCGCCATCCACGCTAGCAATGTGTATTCTACACGATGCAAGTATTCGTCAAGTGTTGGCTGTTCGCACATGTCGCTGGGATATTCACACCCATTGAGAATACCGTGCAGCTTGCCATGCCGTTTGGCAATTTGCATATCATGTTCTAGGCCTTCACCACCAAAAAAACCTCTATCTGGTTCACTGGTGTGTAGCACTTCTTCGCTGTAAGTAGGTGAGACGACATGCACTTTATCCGCCAAACCTATCGCACTTCTCATTGGGTTAAAGCAATTAGGATGTTGATGGTCGCAAAGCTGCTGCCCGTCATAACTTAGCGTAGGAAACCAAGCTTCTAAGCTTGAGTCATCGCCGTTAAAGGGCCTGATCCCTTGTAACGCCAAGTTGTGTACCGTGTACACCGTTTTTAATTGCTTAAGATAAACAAAACGCGGACTAAATTTTTGCAACACACTTACACATGCGGCATGCCAGTCATGAAGATGAAGGACGTCAAGCTTACCAAACATCATATGCTCAATCGCCTCACTCACCGCAGCGGAAAAAAATGCAAATTTACTCGCATCTGTCGCAAATGGCCTGTGACTCTCATCATTACAATAGATTGCCCCATGATGCTCGCTAAACAGCGAATGCGACAACACATATTGCACTACGCCATCTTCTTGCTCGACTTGCCATAAAGAAGCAGTCTCTAGATGCTGGCGAAACGGTACAGCAATATCACCAACAAACGTACGATTTAGCTGACCACTTCCATAGTCAGGCACAACCACCGCAACTTGAATGCCCTGTTTACCCAGAGCATAAGGCACGTCACGGATCACATCCGCAACGCCACCTACTTTACAGTTCGGCAACCGATCATTTTCGGCCGCCACCATTAATACCCGCATGTTACGCCTTATTTATGCAGTTTGTCGTTCAACCAAGCTTAGTTGCTTTTTTTTCTCGTACGCCAGCAACATTTCTCTCGTGACCAATACTATACCTTTATTGGTGACTCTAAAGCCATTTTCTTTATCCGTTTGCGCATCAAAACCAATTTCTAGTCCAGCAGGTAAGTGACAACCACGGTCGACAATTGCATTACGAATTCGGCAGTTACGCTCAATTACCACACCAGGAAGCACAACTGATCCCTCTATTTCACAGTATGAATGCACATGAACGTTTGAGAACAATAGTGAGCGTCGAACAACCGAACCAGAAATAATACATCCACCTGAAACGGTTGAATCAACAGCCATACCACGGCGTTCATCATCGTCAAAAATAAACTTTGCAGGTGGAAGCTGCTCCTGATAAGTCCAAATTGGCCAAGTAGGATCATAAAGGTCAAGTTGTGGCTCTGGTGAAACCAATTCCATATTCGCTTCCCAGAAAGAATCTAAAGTACCCACATCGCGCCAATAAGGCTGACCTTCATGGCTGGGATCTCTAAATGGGAATGCAAAAACATTATGCTCTTCTATGATGGCTGGAATAATGTCATGTCCAAAATCGCGACCTGACCCTTCTCGCTCAGCATCTTGCTTTAGCTGCTCAAACAGAAACTCAGTATTAAACACATAATTACCCATAGATGCCAAACAAATGCCATCTTTACCGGGTATTGAAGTCGGCTCTGCTGGCTTTTCATCAAAGCGACGAACACGCTTATCACCGTCTACAGTCATTACACCGAAGGTGTTCGCAGCCTCTTCGCAGGGCACCTCAATACAACAAACTGTCATGTCTGCACCCGTTTCAACGTGTTTTGCAAGCAATGCTCCGTAGTCCATGCGATATACATGGTCGCCAGATAGGATCATCACGTATTTAGGGAGTTCATGTCTGATAATATCCATGTTTTGGAACACGGCATCCGCCGTACCACAGTACCACTCATCACTATACCTTTGTGATGCTGGCAGAATTTCTACCGACTCACCTAGCTCTTTCTTAAAATGTCCCCAAGCGCGATTGACATGGCGGATCAATGAATGTGATTTGTATTGCGTGGCAATACCAACACGTCTGATCCCTGAATTAATACAGTTTGACAGGGGGAAATCGATGATCCTGTGTTTACCACCAAAATACACTGCAGGCTTAGCACGCCAATTGGTTAATTCATGTAAACGAGATCCTCGACCACCGGCTAAAATCAAGGCGTAAGTTTCTCTGGTTAAACTACTTATGTAGCGATTTGCATAACTGGGCATAACTTTCTCCATTTATCCTTGTGTGGTGGTCTATTGCATTGGCTGCAAGCGCCAAATCTCATCGCAATATTGTTGAATTGTTCGGTCACTGGAAAAACTTCCACTGGCCGCAGTATTGAGTATGCTGATCCGAGTCCATGTGGATTTATCAAGATAGGTGTCGGCCGCTTTTTGCTGCGCCTCCACATAACTTGGAAAATCATGTGCTACGAGCCATGGATCTTGTGGGCTTTTTATTGCATTGATAATGTCGTCGAATATACCCACTTCAAATAAGTTAAAATGACCACTTTCTAGCAGTGCCATGACTGCTTCAAAATTTGGATTCTGTTCAATTATTTGCTGTGGATTGTAGTTGCTTCTGATTGCATCTGTTTGGTCAGCGTGCGCGCCAAACAAAAAGAAATTATCTGCACCCACATTGTCTCGTATTTCGATATTAGCGCCGTCCAAAGTACCAATGGTAATTGCGCCATTCATCATGAACTTCATGTTCCCAGTACCCGACGCTTCTTTACCTGCTGTAGATATTTGTTCAGACAAATCTGTCGCAGGGCAAATTGCTTCCATTGCAGTGACGTTATAGTTAGGGAAAAAGGCCACGCGCAAGTAAGGTTTGGCCTTCTCATCACTGTTGATCACACTGGCAACGTTGTTGATAAGCTTAATAATTTTCTTTGCCATGTAATAACCTGGCGCGGCTTTTCCGCCGATCAGCACACAACGCGGTGCCATTCCATCAACATTTCCCTTTAAAATTCGGTCATAAAGGTGAATGATATGCAGCACATTAAGCAGCTGGCGCTTATATTCATGGATACGTTTAACCTGCACGTCAAACATCATTGACGGGTCAAATTCAACGCCACAACGTAACTTAACAAGCTCACAAAGCCGCTGCTTATTCTCGCTTTTTACACGCAGCCATTGTTTATGGAGCTCTTCGTCATCGTAATAACGACGTAGCTTATCAATTTGCGAAAAATCGGCCGTCCACTGTGCCCCAATTTTTGCGGTGATCAGTTCGCTCAAAGCAGGGTTACAATGCGCTAACCAGCGTCTTGGTGTTACGCCGTTGGTTTTGTTATTAAACTTTTTCGGCCACAGTTCATAGAAGGTTTTAAAGAGCCCTGACTTTAATAGCTCAGTATGTAAAGCCGCAACTCCGTTAACTGAATAACTTCCAACGATTGCCAAGTATGCCATGCGTACTTGTGGCACATCTCCTTCTTCAATTAACGATAATTCTCTTTGTTTATCCACATCGCCCGGCCATTGCAAAGCAACTTGCGCTAAAAAGCGTGCATTGATTTCGTAAATGATTTCAAGCAAACGAGGTAATAACTTTTGGAATAAAGGAACTGACCACTTCTCAAGCGCTTCTGGTAATAATGTGTGGTTAGTGTAAGCCATGGTTTGTGTCGTGATCTGCCACGCTTCATCCCAGCTTAGCTCATAAACATCCACAAACAAACGCATGAGTTCAGCAACCGCAATGCTTGGGTGTGTATCATTTAGTTGGAATACATGATAATCAGCAAAATCCTTAAAATTAGCACCATAACGCTCGACCCATTGAACTAGAATATCTTGCAAGCTTGCACTCGATAGGAAGTACTGCTGACGTAAGCGTAATTCTTTACCGTTTTCGCTGCTGTCATTAGGATAGAGTACCATGGTGATCTGTTCAGCAAGGTTTTTCCTAGCCACAGCTTCTGAGTAACTCCCCGCATTAAACTCCGATAGGTCGAATTCATCCGTCGCTTCAGATTTCCAAAGTCTTAACGTGTTAACTACACCATTTTTATAACCAGGGATTGGCACATCGTAGGGCACAGCAAGTACATCTTGCGTATCTACCCACTGCCTATGTTCACGACCATTTCTATCTTTAAAAGTTTCGACATGACCAAAAAATTTAACTCGTTGTGATTGTTCTGGTGCAGCCAATTCCCACGGGTGCCCTTCTCGCAGCCAGTTATCAGGCTGTTCAACTTGGTAACCTTGCTCAATTGATTGATTGAACATACCGTACTCATAACGAATACCATAACCGACTACAGGCAACGCAAGGCTCGCACAACTATCCAAGAAGCATGCGGCTAAACGTCCTAAACCACCATTACCCAAGCCCGCATCGTGTTCGGCTTCACCGACTTTCTCAAGCTCAGTACAATACTGCTCTAAAGCTTGTTTTGTACTGTGTTCTAAATCTAAATTCAGTACCGCATTACCTAAAGCTCGACCCATTAAAAACTCTAACGATAGATAGGCTGCTTTGCGGGTTTTCTTCTCGCTAATGTGCTGCTTTGTTGCTCGGCACCTTGAAACAAGTCTATCGCGAATGGTCAGCGCTAATGCGTGATACAAGTACAGTTGCGACTCACCGACTTTATCGCGACCGAGTGTGTAGTAAAAATGACGACTTAAATCATCACTTAGTGTACTTTCGTCTAACTTAGGCGCATCTTGCCAGTGCTTAACCACACACACGTTAGCAGTCTTTTTGGCCATGAGAGATTCCTTCTTTTACCGATGTAAAAACCCAACTAGATTGGGGGGAAATAGAAACTGAAATTTTGTCTGACTTTGCTTGCGGATCGCTTGCAATAACAAGCTGCCAATATTCACTAAAAGGCGAATATGGCATGGTGAACTCCATCGCATCGACACTTGCATTTAACACAATCAACACGCTTTGCGAGCATTGTTTATCAACCAGCATGTACCCTAACCACTGCCTTGAGACTTCGTGCCACTGCTCTGGCAACATAGGTTCGCCTTGCTCATTAAGCCACTGCACACTAAAACGGGGATCGTTCGCATGAATGTAAAATGGGTGCGAAAAAGCAGCAAACTTGTCTCGAAGTGCGATTAATTCTTGAATAAAAAACGTTAAGCTATGATTAAATTGAGATGATTTCCAAGCCAACCAGTTAGTGCGGTTATCTTGGCAATAGGCGTTGTTATTCCCCCCCTGAGAGTGACTAAACTCACTGCCAGAAGCAATCATAGGCACACCTTTAGATAAAAACAGAGTTAACAAAGCATTCTTTTGCATTTTTAAACGTAATGAGGTTACTTTTGGGTCTGTTGAAAATCCCTCTTGACCGCAGTTCATTGAATGATTTGCGCTATGTCCATCTCTGTTCATTTCACCATTTGCTTCATTATGCTTATGCTCATAACTGACCAAATCAGCAAGTGTGAAACCGTCATGGCTGGTTATAAAATTAATCGAACTCAAAGGTCCTCGCAGATTGTGCTCAAAAAGATCATGAGAGCCATGCACTCTACGCGCAAGTTCGGGAAGCACTCCCTTATCACCACGCCAAAACTGCCTAACCGTATCACGGTATTTATCGTTCCACTCGCGCCAAGGTGCTGGAAATGCGCCCAGTTGATAGCCTCCTGGACCGATATCCCAAGGCTCAGCAATCAACTTAACATCTTGCAGTACGGGATCTTGTTGTATAGCTTGTAAAAACGCGTGGTAACGATTAAAACCATCCGCGTTACGAGCCAAAATGGGAGCCAAATCAAACCTAAAGCCATCAACGCCCATCACCTCAACCCAATAGCGCAAGCTATCGAGTACGAGTTGCAGTGCGTAAGGGTTGTCAATATTAAGTGTATTACCACAACCCGTATCGTTGATGTAAACATCTGGCTGACCTTCAACACTTCGATAGTAACCACGGTTATTAAATCCTTTTAGCGACAACATAGGGCCATCCACCCCCGCTTCAGCGGTGTGGTTATAAACCACGTCTAAAATGACCTCCAACCCTACTTCATGTAAGCGTTGAACCGTTTGTTGAAATTCACTGACATCATTTGAGCTTAAATAAGCTTTATGTGGCGTAAAGTAATTTAACGTGTTGTATCCCCAGTAGTTTCTCAAACCTTTCGTGGTAAGAAACTGCTCACTTACAAACGCCTGGACAGGTAACAATTCGATGGTAGTCACCCCAAGTCGCTTAATATGATTCACAAACGCGGGCTCTGCCAGCGCGAGAAACTTGCCTCTGAGTGATGCGCGGATCTCAGGGTGACGATACGTTGCACCTTTTACATGACATTCATAAATAACTGTTTTTGACCAAGGTACTTTTGGTCGCTTTCCTTGATACTTTTCAATATCAACGACTCTGGACTTGGGCATATCAATGGCATTATCTAATGAGCTAAGCGTTCCCACGGGCATGTGACAAAAATGTCTTTCGCTCCAGGTAAATTCACCGTGAAAGTCTTTTGCGTATGGATCTAGAAGGAGCTTGTTTGGGTTAAACAATCTCCCTTTGGCAGCGTTATAATCACCATCGACGCGATAACCATATAAACAGCCTATCGAGAGAGGCTCTACAAATGTGCTCCACACGCCCCCTTCATGTAAACACATCTCAATACGTGCAATTTCGGAGTGTCCACTCACATCAAAAAGACATAAACTAACCTTGCGCGCATCCGGTGCATAAACTGCAAAGTTAACACCGTTATCAACCAAACTACTGCCTAGCGGGCGACAGCTCCCACGCTTAGAAGTCAACATAGGTTATCCATTTATCCAACGCAGGTATAAGGTAGCCAATGCAGGAATACTGATCACGATGCTTTGCTCAAAACCATGTGCTGGTGTATCTTGCGTTTGTATCAACTGCTGTTTAGTTCCTACCACCTTCACGCCTGAGCCATACAAAGTTTTATCATCTGTATTAAGGACGACTTCATAAACGCCCGCTTTGGGTACACCAATTCGATACTGATGAAACACCTGAGGTGTTAAATGGCTAATGACCACCAGCAACTCTTTGGCACTTTTGCCAAAACGAACAAAGCTAAACAAACTCTGTGCTGCGTTATTACAATCTATCCATTGGAACCCAGCAGGCGTGTTGTCACACTCGTATAAGGCAGGTGTTGAGCGATAAATGTGATTCAAGTGCTTAATGGTTTTTTGAATACCTTGGTGGGATTCATGTGCTAATAGAGACCAATCTAAACTTTGGTTGTGGTCCCATTCATCTCTACCACCGAGCTCACTTCCCATAAACAAGAGCTTTTTACCTGGGTGTGCAAACATGAAGGCAAAATAGGCGCGTAGGTTCGCAAATTGCTGCCAATCATCGCCCGGCATTTTGCTAAGCAAAGAGCCTTTACCGTGAACCACTTCGTCGTGACTGAGTGGCAAAATATAATTTTCAGAATAGGCGTACGCCATCGAGAAGGTCATTTCGTGGTGATGATATTGCCGATGAATTGGATCACGACTCATATAGCCTAAGCTGTCATTCATCCAACCCATATTCCATTTAAAACCAAACCCTAGGCCGTTGTTATCAACACTGTTAGTGACCCCCGGCCAAGCAGTAGACTCTTCAGCCACCATCATGATGCTATTGTCATTACCATAACAACGCTTATTTACCTGCTGTAGGCAATCAATGGCACCTAAGTTTTCTCTTCCACCAAAGGCGTTTGCGACCCACTCGCCATCCTTTCTGCTGTAATCTAAGTACAGCATTGACGCAACCGCATCGACCCTGAGCCCATCAATTTTAAACTCGTCCAACCAATACATAGCACTGGCTAGTAGAAAGCTTTTCACTTCGGGGCGGTCGTAGTTATAAATATAGGTATTCCAATCGGGGTGGAAGCCTTGACGGGCATCAGCGTGCTCAAAGAGGTGTGTGCCATCAAATTTGTGCAAACCATGCGGATCTGATGGGAAATGACCTGGCACCCAGTCTATTAGCAAGCCTAAATCTGCATCATGACAACACTCAACAAAATACATAAAATCTTCATAGCTACCAAATCGACTCGTTGGTGCAAATAAGCCCACGGGCTGATAACCCCATGAGCCATCAAAGGGGTATTCACTCACTGGCATAAGCTGTATGTGTGTAAACCCCATGCCTTTAACGTATTCAATCAAGTCATCTGCCAATTCACGATATGTGAGATAACGATTGTCTTCATCAATACGGCGTTTCCAAGAGCCTAAGTGCACTTCATAAATACTAATTGGCGCACTAATGCTATTGCGAGCAGCCTTTTGCTTTTGCTGGCTTGCGGTTAAAGGTTTGCGCTTTGCACTCGGTTGCAATATTGAAGCGGTACCCGGCGCTTGTTGCATTTTAAACGCAAACGGATCGGCCTTGTCTTGTACATGACCATAATTATCGACAATACTGAATTTATAGCATTGATCCGGCTTTAGATCTGGAATAAACAACTCCCAAATACCACTGGCCGGATGTAAACGCATAAAATGCTCAGAGCGTTGCCAGCAGTTAAAATCACCGATAACCGAAACACTTTTTGCATTCGGCGCCCAAACCGCAAAGCGAACCCCTTTTACACCCTCGTGTTTTACAAAATGTGCACCCAAATGCTTATAAGCATGTTCAAGTGTACCTTCATTAAACAAATACAGTGCTTGCTCATCCAAATGGCAGCCAAAGCGATATACATCGTACTTAGTCACTTGATGATCATCGTATTGCACCGTTAATTTGTTTTTATGCGACAGGTTCGTATCTTCTAGCGACAATAAAAACAAATCGCTTTTCAAATACCTTTTCAGATTATGGGGTTTACCAGCAATTTTAATACTGACCGATTTAGCACTCGGCAAAAACACCCTAAGTTCAGCTTTGTTGTCTGATAGTTTATGACACCCCAGGAATGAAAATGGGTCACAGAAGCAGCCGTTTTGCAATGCCTCTAGTTGTGCTGAGTAATCTACGATTGGTTGGTTTGCTGATACCACGCTATTCATAGTCCTTTCCTGCTATTTGTTAAGGTGGCAACAAAGTCACCTTTTTTATTAAATATTTCTTCAACGCTATGGTTAAGTCGGCGACGCCAATTAGGATACTCCAAATAAGTGCCCGGAATATTAACTGGTAGGGTTTGCTCATCGAGGTCGTCCAACTGTATACAAAGCAGTTCACTGGGGGACTGCGCAAGCGCTAGCATTAAACGCTCATAGACTTCTGAAGCACTGCTTTGCATGCTAACCTCCTTGAAACCGCACGTATGTATCCAATTCAATAATTTACTCTTCTCTTGTTGACGTTTTTCAAACTCCAGTTCACGTGAACTTGGCTCAAGTAGTGAGTAGTCAATACGCAGTTGAATGTCATCACCTTGCCACCACGCAATAAACGGTGGTACGTCATGATTAGCCACCATCAATAAAACATGTTGGCGTAACTGTTGTTGTGGTAAGAATTCATCAGATTGATTTTTCTCAAAATAAAACAGCGTATTACCAAACATACTAGCGTCTAGCATTACCGTTCTTATTTCCGGGGGTACAACCCCAAGGTCTTCGCCAATAACCAAGGCTTTGTTAAGTTGTGACTCTATTTTCAAAAGCGCGATTAAATGCTCAAATGGGTAGTACACATAACAACCTTGTTGCTGTTGTGCCACGCTAAAACACCACCATAAACGTCGAATTGCCATTACATGGTCAATGCGCAAACCACCAACACAAGACATATTGCTTCGCAGTAGCTGCCTAAAAAATGAATAGCGGTCAGTTTTGAGTTTTTGTGGATTTAACGCGGGTAATCCCCAATCTTGACCATTTTCGGCCCAAGGATCCGGCGGCGCACCTACATGCGCCTCACTCACGTAAAGCTCCTGATTTGCCTTAAATTCCAAGCTATCGTCGGCACAACCTACCGCTAAATCGTTAATCAAACCCACCTGCATACCCAGACGTCGACTTAACTGTTGGCACTCACTTAATTGTTGAAAAGCCAAAAACTGCCAAAAACCCCCCTGCTCATCATCTCCTAATACACTCAACTGTTCAGCATGCTGTACTTTAAAACGACTAAATTGATTGGCAATTTCACTGCCATCATCAAACGATTTGAAATCAGCATACAAAGCCCTGAGCAGCGCATATTTGCACTCACTCACCACCTGATAGTCGATATATTGCTGTGACTTCTCATGCGCTAGTTGGGCTCGTGATTGGGCATACAAGGATTGTAATTGCGCGCTATCTGCATATTGTGCGGTTCTATCGACGGCAATATACAAAGGGTTAAGCAAAGCTCGGTGATTTGGACTATATGGGCTGACGCGTTGATGCTGGGTTTCAAAAAGCAGATGCAACGGATTGAGCAAGATATAATCACAGCCAACTTGAACGCTTTGCTCGATCAATACTTGTAAATCCGCAAAATCACCAGTACCTAGGTTACGCTCGCTCTTTAATGTATATAGCTGAACCGAAATCCCCGTTGTTTTAGCGGTGATCGGGTTATAACATTCACTGGGCACAGACCATATTTGCGTTTCAAAGTCGCCCCATGGCAAATGCAGTTGAGCGTTAAAGTAACCAACTGGTAAAGGGGTAATTTTAAATGCAACTTCAACGTAGCGGACGCCTTGGTAAAGATATTCACCGACCACCCTAGCGTTCGACAAATCTAGCTCTTGTCGGTAATCGGGCAGCTCTTTAAGCTTTAAATATCCACAGCAATCAAGTCGATAATCAGGCACTTTTATTTTAAACAGTGCATCGTGTTGTTCTACCGTGCAAACATCTTCTACCACTCGTAACCACGGTGCAATATCCAACTCATAGTTAAGGTGTTCCACTTCATCATGGTTACGCGTGTCTATGCCACAACAACGCAGCGCCTGTTCACGCACCTGCTCGTTAAAAATGACATGTTCCCCGGTGTATTTTGTGTAGTCGTAACCTATACCGTGCAAATAAAACAGCTGAGACAAACCTTGCATAACCGCGTGCTACGCTAAACGTTGCGTATCAACAACGCTGTTTTCGGTACCAAAACCATTTGCTACGTATGCGTCAGCTTGGTGGTCGTTATCCCATTGTTCGCCATCAATCAAATATTTAAAATGATATTGTTTGTCTACTGGAAGACGCTGCTTGAGCTTGAAAGCATTGTCCTTTTTCACAAACTTCATTGTAAGAGGTTGCCAATCAGTAAACTCAGCAACAAGTTCTACTTTCTTAGCATCAGGGTGAGAAAACTCAAAAGTGACTTCAGCTTCATCTTTTGTTTTAAAAAAGCGTTTGGTTAACATAGCAGGCTCCAAATAAACCACTTCATGGTAAATAAATCCTTGCCACAGTGCCGTGCCTTTAACTGCTTAACAATCGGAAACAGTGGTCGTCATTTAGGCAGTAAAACAAAATTGTATTTACGCTTTATGACAGTGCATTTTGATCGCTACTGCGCACTATTGTAGTGCAATAACAGTAAAATTTAGGCCCATGTGGCAGGTCTTATAGACTTAAGAGCAAAACACAGACCAACTAATCACTAATTAAAATATGATTAACTTCACATTGTGTAAAGTGAATATAATTAATATCTCCTTCAATGAGTTACATAAGAATTCGCGGTTTAATTAAATTAATGCAATTGCATAAATAAAAACCATTCATGTAAATAAAGGTACATGCATCAGCCACTCACTAGGCCACTTGGCGCAGTTAAACAAATTTCATGTTACTTTACATTTCAACTGGTCGTACTGTAATAATTTATGTGTAAGAAAGACGGTGTAGCAGAATAAGAAACATGCCGCTATTGAGCCTTTTACATACTGGCTTTCACTCATGAATCAAGTTTCATGAGTTTTTTATCTAACACTGTGATGGCAATAAAGAAAAACTGGCTGGGTAAAAAGTAATGGAATAAATACATCAATACTATTGCTTTATGATACTCAACGTATTTTTTGA
This sequence comes from Pseudoalteromonas sp. ABE4_541, assembly GCF_056312285.1. Classification (NCBI taxonomy): domain Bacteria; kingdom Pseudomonadati; phylum Pseudomonadota; class Gammaproteobacteria; order Alteromonadales; family Pseudoalteromonadaceae; genus Pseudoalteromonas; species Pseudoalteromonas sp. ABE4_541. The sequence goes on along the minus strand of NZ_JBSVEM010000013.1, from coordinate 73,722 downwards.
TCCATAAACATAGCGATAAGTCACATTTTGCGTTTTCGCCCATGTTATCTTTGTGCTTGAAACGCCCCATTGAAAGAAGCGTTAAGCTCATCAATAAAGTTGTGACTAAAGTAGTTTTACTACTTAAACTTGCCAGATACCATTTTATTAATATTAATAATGTAACTATCCTGCAAACAAAGAAATTTTCATAACCGCATCTAGGTGCCAACAGCAATGTCTAGCACCTGATTGGAAATACACTCGACATACCTAACCTTTAAAGAACCGTTTAAGCATTTCAGGCGCTCAATCGCTTACGTAGAACGAGTTTGTCTTTGCCGCTCACTCATAGGTCAAGGTTATAGATTCGAATATCCGTCTATGTGCTTGGCTTCAACGTCAAAGCACAAGTTATCTCGCTGAATACATAGCTGATGTTTATCAGCCTGAGAAGCAATGTTGTTATAATCGCTTAGGGAAATATCATGGGCACTTTTAGTATTTATCTTGGTAACTAAATCTCCCACTTTGATGCCCAATTCACTCGCTGGTAGTTCTGGGAACAGATAACGCACGACAAATTCGCCGCTACGTATTTTACGAAGCTCAAGGCCCAATAAGTTATAGTTAGTAACATACTCTTGTTGTGGCACTAAATAGAATGCCTCACTTTTGTAATCAATGACCGTTTTAAATTGATTCATAAGCGCATTGCCAATAATCCACCAGTCATCTTCGTCTCCACCGGGGATTAAATTTACTTTTACATTGTCTAATTTGATACGACCAAAAGTCAGTGATGGTAAGGTCACTCGGTCATGCTCCACCTTTCCACTTAGACCAAAATCAGCGGCTCGTACTCGACTAGAGGCAATATTGATTTCTTTATTTTCAGGGTAGGAAGCACTGAGCTTAACGTAATGACGGCTGCCCGTATCGACAATAAACTCTCCATTTGTAATATGTTCTTCGTTAAAAGCAAGGTCACCCTTAACTCTAATTTTTCCGAAAAACTCATCGAGTTTTAGATATTGCGCCTTGTTTTCTGGCTGATATTTATCCCAAGAGATATAAATGTCATTGTGAGCTGCATCTATCTCCCAGGTAAAATGGCGCATCATGTCATGACCTATCACGCCATCTTCAATAGCTTCATCATCACGCAAATAATAACGACTTCTAGAGGTAGGGATCACCGCTGCTTTCACATTGTCAAAATACACGCCGCCAAGGTCAATGCGTTCAATATGTGACTGATAAGCTTTACTGCGTTCTTCGTCTCCCCATCCTCCCACTGAAAATTCAAAGGTGCGATTTAAATTTAGTTTTCGCACTTTTGGCGTATCATGAAGGACGAAAAAACTCGCGCCAGTGTCAAGTAAAAACAGTAACTCTTCCCCCTGCACATTTGCGTAAATATAGGGCTTTTCTCCTAAAAAGACCGACTTGAGTTTTATCCGTTGTTTTTCAGCCCACACCGGCTCAATATCAGAGTTTGATTGTTTCATACGAATTGCATTCACAATATCGCACCCTGATAAACTCCCCATCACAGCCGTAGCGACTATAAAAATGATGCTTTTCAACATATTTGGTTTCCACTTGATGACATTAAGTGCAAGTAGATTAGGTTTGTGGATGTGAAGTGGATGTGAAACGAAACAACTTAACTGCAAGCAACCAAGCGTGCCTCAATAACCCAGCAGCTAGAATGATCTCGGCACACAGTTGGATGGATTTTTGTTAGCTCTATGTTTTTACGTTCCAATAAAAGCCACAAGGTAAACCAAGCAGCCACGAAACTAAAAAGTACCTATTTAACCTCAATCCTTCTCAATTTCACATAAGAAATGCTTAAGTATTGTTCTACTTTTTGCCAACTTAGCGAGCTTCTCATCAGCAATTTGAATTTGTTCCTTTAAGAGCGCTCTAAGCTCATCACAAGGTTCAAATACAGGTTCTTCACCTCTTACGCACGGTAAAAATTGCAAAATTGTCGCCAAATTCATCCCCGCAGCGCTGAGCAGTTTGATCCGCTCAAGCGTACGGATTTCTCCAGAATCGAAATCCCTATACCCTGAAGCGGTGCGTTTTGGTTTAAGCAAGCCTTGTTCTTCATAGTATCGCAGCATGCGTATACTTACTCCCGTTTTTTGGGACAGTTCACCTATTTTCACTTTTCCTCTTGACCCTCACAGCGATGTGAGGGTTTATGCTAGTAGCTCAGAAAAATTATTTCAATCAGGTTTAACATTATGAGCGCAACAATTTCTCCCAATCGCACTTTATTAAATGGACAATGGATAACAAGCTCTGAACTTACAGACTTAGCATTTGCAGGGTTTGCACACTTTTCAGCGCTACAGGTTCGAAATCATAAGGTAAAAGGGTTGGATCTACACCTAGATAGACTGCGTCAGGCTTCCATAGTGCTTTATGGTAAAGCGCTACCGGATACACTTTTAAGGTCTTATATCCATTCGGCCATTGAGAATGGGCTTGCAGACCAATCAATGACGATAACCATGTTTTCACCTAAAGGTGAATTTACTACTGATAGTATGCACGTAGCGCCACAAGTGCTAATTCGCACAAGTTCACCTACAAATGGTCCCACAGGGCCATTGCGACTGGCAGTGATTGCTCACGAGAGACCACTTGCAGAAATTAAGCACGTTGGGGAGATAGGCAAAACTTACTTTTTGCATCAAGCCGTACGTCAAGGGTTTGATGATGCCGTATTTATGGATAAAAAAGGTCATTTGAGTGAAGGCACTATATGGAATTTAGCCTTTTGGGATGGCGAAACGATCATCTGGCCAAAAGCACGTATGCTCAAAGGTACTATGATGGCAATAGTGCAACGACAGCTAGCTCAGCTCAATATTCCACAGCGCACAGAAAGCATAACACTTAAACGGCTTTCAGAGCTACAAGGCGGAGTCGTTATGAACTCATGGACTCCAGGGATTGGCGTTGCCCAAATTGAGTCGAACAATTTTACCCATTCCGAACAACTCGTTTCCTTACTCCACAGAGCTTACGCAATAGAACCTGCAGAACGCGCTCTACTAAACGCAATCTAAAAACGGCAATGCAAAATTGAGCGTAAAGCTGGGCCTTACGCTGAATATAGTGCACATCGCTTTTGATTAACCGACCGAATATTATAACTCTGTATTAGTCAACACAGCCTCTATAACAAAGCAACGACAGCTCCAGGCATCTCAGTTGCTGGCTCTTTTTCACAGGCCCACGCTTGTAAACGACTCATAAACCAAATAAAGACCTCGCTTTGACCGCTCAACTCACATTCACCATCACATATACTCCTCAGCAACGCCTGAACATCCCCCATTGTAAGTGCAGCAGCGGCATCCGCGTTATGACAAATGATTTGACACATCGGCAGGTCTATTTCGCACTGTATTCCTGTTACCAAGGTATTCTGATACACGCACAAAACCTGACTCTCATTCGGTGTACTGATCAGCAACTGTAATTCTGGTGCTTTGCCAGATTGTGCATCCACCCATCGTTTTAGATACGATGTAAAACTGCTCCACCAGTTGGTAGACACACAGGCACTATGTGGCACGCTTTCTCTATCAGTTGATAAATTGGCAAACTGCGCTTCTACTTCTTGTACCGCTTCTTTTAGTGCCACCAGCGTTGTGTCCACATCCTCCTTAGTATGAGCTGCCGAACAGATAAAACGTAATCGACCACGACCACTTTCCACAATTGGATAAGTCACAGCAGAGGCCTGAACCCCCTTTTCATACAAACGCTGCACAATCGCATACAGTTTATCTTTATCACCAAAATGTGGCGTAACGATTGGTCCGTCACCACTACCTAGCTCAAAGCCAGCGGCACTAAATTGTGCTCGCATATACCGAGCCGTATCCCAAAGCTGCTCTCGAAGCGATTCATCCTGACTGAGACGTTGCAGCGCGGCCAGCGCGGCTCCGATATCAGCCGGACTCACTGACGCCTGAAAAATATAGGCTCTCGCTGAGGCTTTAAGCAAGTCAACATACTCAGCGCTCGTAGCAACAACGCCACCCAGACTGCCGAGAGATTTACTCAGCGTGGTCATAATAAAGTCAACCTCGTCACTGACGCCCTGTGCAGCGCAGATCCCAGCCCCGCGCTCTCCATAAAACCCAAAGGAGTGCGCTTCATCAACCAAAATCAGCGCCTTGTTTCGCTTAGCGGCACGCACAATTTCAGCCACAGGTGCCGCTCCTTCCCCCATGCTATAAACCCCTTCGATAATGACCAACACAGTCCTATACGGGGAACATTCGCTCACAAGCACTGAATTGAGATCATCAACATCGTTATGCTTAAAGGTGCGAACTTTTGCACCGCATAAGCGCGCACCATCGACGATAGAGGCATGGCATAACTGATCGATCACCACCACATCATTTTCACCCAGTAACCCAGCAACCGCACCAACGTTGGCGGTATAGCCTGTGGGAAATAAGCAAGCAGCTGGCTTACCCACCAAAGTGGCAAACTGTTGTTCAAACGCCAGATGTAAATCAGTTAACCCTGACGCAGCAGCAGAGGTGCCCATGCCGGTGCCAAATTTTGTAACGGCTTCTTGCGCTGCAGCAACAACAGTGGCATCTCGGTTCAAGCCAAGATATAAATTGGTGGTCCAAATAATCGCCTCTTGCGCATCGTTGTGATAAGCATCTGCCACGACACCGCGTGTGCCACTGCCGTTGCGCAAGACTTTACTGTAGGGGTTAGCTCGACGTTCGCTGACCATCTGAGTAGCAATCCGCACCAACTTGCTTTTATCTGCAGCCGACCAGCTTGGGGCTTTGGCCAGCGCAAAGGTCGGGTGACTGGCACGTAACTGGTTACTGAGCTCCCCCAAAGTGTCACGTAATGTTTCAACACATGAAGGTGATGACTTGTTTCCACGTAACTCCTGAAGATGCGCAGCCAGACGTTGGGGCGTATTAAACTGATAAATGGCCTGCACAGGGCAGCTCAATTCAAGCACCTTACTCAGGCGATTACTGAGCTCTAGCGTGGTTAATGAATCCAACCCGGCCTGTTCAAAAGTTTGCAAATTCACAGTCTCTATTGCATGGCCCAGCAAGGTAAACAGCTCATCACAGATCAGTTCTACGAGTGCCTGATCGGAGTCGGCTACCTTACTCGCTTTTAGGGGCACCGGTGATGCCGGTATATCGGGGAGGCTATTGCGGTCCAGCTTACCGTTAGGTAAATAGGGCAATGATTCCATAAAACATACATTAGTGGGGACCATATGATTTGGCAGATAACGCGCCACGAAAGATAAAATCACATCCGCGCTCAAGGTTTCACCTTGCTGACGGACAATGCAGGCTTGTAATCTAGCCTGTGCGTAATTGCCCTGCAGCACGTTCACGGCAGCCTGTGCGATACTCGGCATTTTATTTAGCACCGCTTCTATTTCTTCCAGTTCAATACGAAAACCACGAATTTTGACCTGTTGGTCAACACGGGAAATAAAGCACAATTCGCCATTGTTGCCCCACTGACATAAATCGCCAGTTTTATACAAACGCGACTCTTTAATGCCACTGCCAGATACAGGCGTTACAAAGCGCACGTCTGTGCGGGGCTTATCAAACAAGTATCCCTCAGCCAGCTTATCTCCTGCAAGATACAGTTCACCGGCTTCGCCAGCAGATACTGGCTGTAAGGCTTCATCAAGCAGATACGCGCGCGTGTTTGAGACTGGGCGGCCGATTGTGATTTCCTCCCTATCAGGCCCTATCTCTGCAGCCGTTGAAAATACCGTGTCCTCGGTCGGGCCATAGACATTGATAACGCGCAGGTCCAGATGCTGGCCATACACCTTTTTGACCAGCTCGGCGCTGAGCACCTCACCACCGAAGATCAAACAACGCAGCGTATTTGGTAATGTATACCCACTGAGCAAAGCTCTCATGGCCGAAGGCACGGCAATGCAGGTCCGAACACGTGTTAGGTTAGGTAGTTCAGGTAATGTCAAAATATTTTTTGCCAAGATCACCGTACCACCGAGCAATAAGGTACCAATGATCTCCATTACTGATGGGTCAAAACACACCGACGTGGCAGCCAGCACTCCGCTCAGCTCTTCTTCGGATAACAGCGTGCTCATGGCAGTGCACATGGCAAGCACGTTCGCGTGTGTTATTGCCACGCCTTTTGGCTCGCCACTCGACCCAGAGGTGTATATTACATAAGCCAATGCCTGCGGATTGCTTTGTGGATCTGGCAGGAGCTTCGGCTCATCGTCCACATCAGCCAGAAAAATGAGCGTACTCACTCTTTGACATAACTCAGCTGACGCGCTGCCATCTACGATCACCGCGGCAGCTTTACTGTGCGCTAGCATGTAGTCAATCCGAGCTCGCGGATAGGCTGGATCCAGAGGCACATAAGTGCAACCAGCCCTGAGCACCCCCAGCAAGGTTGCCACCAATTCCCAATTACGTTCCATACAAACGCCTACCAGAGCACCGCTCTGAATGCCACTTTTTACCAGTTTCGCGGCAATCGCCTCTGCTCGGCTTAATAATAACTGATAGCTGATTTCCTGGGTGCCATCAATCAGCGCGGCTCTGTCAGGGTGGCGCTGTACCCGGGCCGCAAATGCGACTTCCACGGATACCATATCCTGTGCTTGATTTTGAGGCATTCGAGGCTCTAAATCCGAGAGGGTTTGCTTGTTCATACCAGTTTCCTTTGTTATTTTTTAGCCGTACAAATGCCATTTGGGGCTCCTAATGAATCGCGCCAATGCCGTTCACATATTATCAACACACAGATTACATTAATGGGTACAAAGAAACTAGTCTGACTCTACTTCTGATCAGATGAAATACTATGGGGTAGGAAAAAAGTAAGCCTGCATCATACTGGCTCACTATAACACACTATGTTTTGGTGGGTTTGGAGCCCTATAAAATGAAATAACCGACTGTCCAACAACAATTCACTCTCAAGCGGCGGGAAACGTCATATCGGTGCGATAACAAAATGTGGTAATGGTAGAGCTAGACGCCTCCTTATTGAAGGAGCGCATACCTACAGGTATGCCGCTAATATCTCAACTGATATGCAAAAACGGCAAGAAGGTTTACCAAAACAGATTGTTGATATTGCCTGGAAAGCACAAGTAAGGCTCTGCAAGCGCTACAAAAAGCTAATCAGTAAGGGAAAGCATTATAACCTTGTTGTCACGGCTATTGCGCGAGAAATGATTGCGTATATCTGGGCCATTGCAAAACACATTGTACTCTCACCGGTAAATCCTAAATTAAGACTATCGAGAGTACCCAGTTAATATGAACGAATTAGAGTTAATGCATTGGGTCAAGCATCGGGTGTGGCACAACCACCGACGGCGTTAGGATGGCAATGCTGCTAACACAGCATTGAACCACGAACATAGACTGAAGACAGGTGCCACGACGAACTAAGTAAGGTCTGCTCTGTTACTAGAAATAGTAATAACCAACGAATATCAGCATGAAAACCGACGAAATTACTTGCTTCATCCTATGTATTAACTCGCTCTAATTCGAGCTGAGGTAATTATGGCTTAAAAAGTTAGGCAAGGATCAGTGTGTTTAACTTGACAGTAGGAGTCATACCAACGCTGCCATAAACGGCGTGAGCTTGCGAGCGCCCGGCGACCATAGGGAGCGAATTTGATGGCCTTGTTATGCACGATTAATCCCCTGTTTCCAGTATTCTTCTAATTATTTTTTTCATACGCGGCATAAATAGGATAATGAAAGCAATATATAAAATAGCTGAAACCAAAAACAGTTTAGGCTCATCATCTATTGCCTTGACTAAAACGGAAATAGAATCGGTTTTTCTCTGCTTTGATTCTAGGTCTTTAAGATCGGCATTGTACGCTTCGATAAGAAGCTGAAGATTTGCTACGGACTCTTCTGTTTTTCCGACCTTTATGCTTTTTACCACTTCATCAATCAGGGCAGCGTGTTTGGCGTCGGAATGATTAATTTTATACTCTTCCCTAACGCTCGAATAAATAGAGTCAAAAACTTCTTTATATTCTTCCTTTGTTTTGAAATCCAAGTAACCGCTATTAAGGATGTTTAATTCGGCCAATTGAACTACCTCTAGCAACCTAATACCCGACTTTATTCCTACCTCATGGCTCTTTACTTCAATTAACCTGGACAGCCTTGGGATATCAATTGGCTGATTATTAATGACATGATCTTCAACTATCGAGACCATCGTTGATTTGACTGTTTTTACTCGTTCAATTTCCGCTTCTGCGCTCTCCCTTTCAGCTCTACTAATCTGATACCACGTTAAGCCTATAGCAACTAGAATACTTATGACGGTTGTTATGACAGGAGAAAGCCAAGCTTTTTTATGTGGCTTTCCTTCTTCTTGATCCATATAAATCTCTCCAACCTTTCAGGTGCCTAACGCCGCGCTCTGCGGAAATTCAGGAGCGACAGCGAGTGAATTTTCCGTAGCAGCGCTTTGTTAGGCAATATCATGGTAAATTGTATGCTCACCATACCGGGGAATATGCTTTGATCCAAGCTTGGCAATATTCCCTTCCAAGAGCATTTCCACACAAACCTGAGTGTAACCACGATTAATTAGCTTGTTCTTGACTCTTTCTGAGTGCTTAATATCTCGATCCACATGTTTGTCATTGTACTTCTTTGGCTTGAAATAGTTTATCAATGCCATTTCAGTTATCAAAGTTTCATCTTTTCGACTTAGCCCGTGATCATTGCGGGAAACAAGCTGGCTATTTACGGTAAACTCATCACCTTCAATTTCACAAAAATAAACCAATATATCTTCATCTGGGGCTTTCTGAGATTGAATCCAACCCCACTTCTCATGTTTCTGGAGCCTAGAAAAGGTACTTTTTAAGCTTGATCCAATATAGATGATATCCAACTTGGGCTCAGGGAGGTTATAGTGATTTATTGCTTGATACAAAAATATGTCAGTTAATGACTTTGCCTCTTTGTTAGAGTTTTTCATGATCTCACAATTGATAGTCAATTGCTTTCCATCGCCTTTTATAGAATCTACTGAAGATAAAAATTTGTAACGCAAATCCTTCGGTAAAAGTCTCCATGGTAGAGAATCAGACCTAGCCATAAAATAACTAGCCACAGAGTACTTATCAGGGAAGTTCTCCTGCATAAATGGCATAACATGCCAGAATTCAGCCATATCTATTTCAACAGCATGAATAATGTCATCAATTCTGATTTTGGCCGAAAATTTATAATCTCTTAAGAATTTGATCGAATCTTTCACCCAATGTGGTTTCTTGCACTTTGCAATCAGATAGATAGTAGAGTCATTTTTGGTAAATTCGGTTTCAAAATGCTCAACAAACTCGTCGTAAAGACGCTCTGGTGTTAAAAATTGGTACTTCTTAATATATGAGTGGAATATTTTACTCATCCTGCCTCCTAACGTTGCGATTGTTGGCGAGCTTGCTGCGCAGCGTTAAATTTGTTCGACAGCCACGCTTTGTTAGGCCATTTACATGTCATCAATTAGATCCTTAATTTCATCGATCTCATCGATGCTAGCTTGAATCGTAAGCTTCCCTCTAATGTAATCTAAAAGCGCTTTCGCTTTCGCGCTAGGTTTCCCTTGGAATAGCTCTCCATTTGCTCGCTCATTGTCCTTAAACATTCTCGCCAAAGTCATGAGTTGGTTACTATTAAGCGCATCAATAAAGGGCTTCAGAGTGACATGCGCAGTTGATCTTCCCCAGTAGTTGCCACACCAGACAGCCAAAATTTCTTGGTAAACATCTTCAAATGCAATGGAGGGTACATGAGGACCAAATTGAGAAAGTGCTTTTGCAGCTTTTTCTTCGTCACCCCAGCCGTAGGAAGTATCTTTCGCTTTAGCTAGCTGTTTAATAGCATGCCTGTAAAGGCTAGCTCTGGCAGCATCAGGAATGTATTTAATGCCCTCGACTTTCACAAGAGTTTCTAGAACTCGTATTTTTGCACCATTATCGTCACTTGAATCTGAGTCAGGGTCTACTAGATATGAATGATATCGCTGGCCGGCTGATTTCATTAAGTCTTCGTTGGCTCTTCCCCATGCCTCAGGGAATAGCTTACTAGCATTTTCATGAGAAGGACTTTCCCCTTTACAGATCATGTCTAGCAGGAATCCAAATGTCAGGCGAATGTCCCCAGGTTTAAATGCTCTTATCTGGTCTCTAATATTTCTTCATTCTCTTCGGATAATTCCGAACTTTTAATTGGTTCAAATAGACCCGACGGTGAATGACCAGGATCTGGCATTTCGGCTTCAAAGAGATTTTTTTGAAGCATTAGAGCTAACCCAAATACTTCCTCAGCTTCTACAGCATCATCACTACCATGGGCTGGGGATGCGTGGTTACGCATCCAGTTAATCATCTCTAAAGACTTACCTGCCTTCTTATTTAAGACACCAAGCTTCGTAGCACCATTTATTAGAGTGAGGTCATCAACACCAGACCATCTTTCACCAAGTGTCTCACCATCTTTATCATATTTTTTTCTGCCAGCTTCATCCTTTACAGCCGAAGAAAAAAGCTCAATACCATAAGCTTCGATTCTTCTGCGCAAGTTGTGCACTGCTGCATTCCATATGTCTAAAAGCGAGTGATCAGGAAATCCTGCATCCAATAGCTTTCTTGCTTGTGATAAATACCCTATCTCGGCATCAACTGTTGCAGGGAAATTATCTTTTGATGGTTCCCCTAGTATCGCGGGCAAGTTATCTGTCACATTCACTCCTTAAATATATTTTGGTCTGGCCGCGTGGAAATGCCTAACGCTCGCCTAACTGGCGAAAAATGGTTGGCTAAAATTGCGACGAAGGAGCTCAAGCCAAGCTTTTTGAGTCCTTTGTTTAGGCGCTTGTTATAAATCAATTACAGCCAAAGTTGGTTCGTCATCGTACGTAACAACGTCAATGAAATCATCGTCAGATACAATTATAAAATGCCGATACTTACTTTTATCAAGTATTTCTTGTTTTTCGTTGTGGCAAAAGTCAATGAGGTCAGTTTCAAATGCTTCAAATATGAAGCTGTCAGCAAAAATAGGTTTGTTAAATTGACTCTGAAACTTTAACAAATCGCCCTCATCCATAACCCTAAAATACGTTGGTGACCTAAACATCAAAATATAAGATGTATCCAGCTTTCGGTACTCAACCTGAATTTTCAGTAACCCATAGGAATAATTTAAAGAAGCAATAAACCGATTTTGACCGGGATGTTTATCTAACCCCTCCCATAGTTCGAGTTTCACTGGACTATCCTTGATTTATAACAGCGTATTAGCGTGAATTCGCGTTAATGTTCTACCCATTAGCCCTACTACACACCAATTATCAAATTTAATAACTCTAAATATTAACATGTTAACTTCTAATTTACCCTTAAAAAGTCAACAGCCTCCCTAAAATAAAACGAGAATCTACTTAAACGAGAATATGATAATTTACCTAACGAAGTAAAACCTATCTCGAATTAATATGATGGACTAACAATCAAGACCTCAGATGAACAATTGGTACAAAAATTAACGGGGTCTCTCGCTGCAAAATTTAATGCCTTAAATTATACCTGTGCAAAACCACAGTAAATGATTTTTCCAGAGCAAGCCAATTTTTGAAATCTATTCCGGATGACGTAACTGCACCACATAATCAACCAACTCAATACGAACGTGGATCGGAATAAACAAAACGCCACCCCACGTTTCTTGTTTATTTTTATAGACGACCACCCTAACGCTTAAACTTGGTTTCCAAAATCACCGACGAGTTGGTGCGCTCTACCCCTTCCAAATTACCGATGTCATCCAAAATGATGCTGAGTTGCTGCAAACTTTGTGCTTCTACCACCGCTATCATGTCGTATTCGCCGCTAATGGCATAAAGGGCACTAACATTGGGGAGGTGCTTAAGAGCAATATTGGTTTTGGTGGTGAGTTTTTGCTTCACCTTAATAGAAACGTGTGCCTCCACCAGCTCAGATAAATAACTGGCACCAAACTCGACACTGTAGCCTTGTATAACGCCCGATTGCTCCAATTTATGCAGTCTACTTTGGACCGTAGAGCGGGATACATCTAAGCTTCTTGCAAGATCTGAAATACTCGCCCGTGCATTGCTTCGCAGTAGAGAAATGAGCTTTTCGTCTTGTGAATTTATCATTTTGCCAAATACCTTCGTTAATTTGACTTTTATTTTAACCATTTTGCGCAATTTTGCACTGCAAATTTACTTTAATCATCGTGATAATGGAAACAAATGCGCATCCAATAAAATTGTATAAAAAGGATGCATTACAAATTGAAGTAAATTATGAGGAAGTCGTCATGCAAACTAATCGCGAACTGTTCGATGAGGTTATGGTACCTAACTACAATCCATCAGAAGTTATCCCTGTAAAAGGTAAAGGATCACGCGTATGGGATCAAAAGGGTGACGAGTACATTGATTTTGCAGGTGGCATCGCGGTTAATTGTTTAGGTCACTGCCACCCAGCGCTTGTTAACGCGTTAACTGAGCAAGGTCAAAAGTTATGGCACTTATCAAATGTAATGACTAACGAGCCTGCACTACGCCTAGCTAAAAAGATTACCGATGCCACTTTCGCAGACAAAGTTTATTTTGCAAACTCTGGCGCGGAAGCGAATGAAGCAGCACTTAAATTAGCACGTCGTTTTGCGCTTGATAACCATGGCGAAGAAAAAACACAGATCATCGCATTCAACAAGGGCTTCCACGGCCGCACATTCTTTACGGTAACTGTCGGTGGCCAAGCGGCTTACTCAGATGGTTTTGGCCCTAAGCCTGCTGACATCGTACACTGCGACTACAACGACTTAGATGCGTTCGCTGCGTTGATCAGTGACAAAACGTGTGCCGTTATGATGGAACCACTACAAGGTGAAGGCGGTATCATCAGCCCAACTCAAGAATTCGTTCAAGGCGTTCGTGAACTTTGTGACAAGCACAATGCACTATTAATTTTTGACGAAGTACAATCAGGTGTAGGCCGTACTGGTGAGCTATACGCATACCAAGGTTTAGGTGTAACGCCTGATATTCTAAGCACAGCAAAAGCGCTGGGCGGTGGCTTCCCTATCGGTGCGATGATCACCACAACTGACATTGCAAAACACCTTAAAATTGGTACGCACGGCTCGACCTACGGCGGTAACCCGCTAGCATGTGCGGTTGCTGAAGCAGCATTTGACACAGTAAACACACCAGAAGTACTTGAGCAAGTTAAAGTAAAAGAGCAGCTGTTCCGCGATGGCTTAAACGCAATTAACGAGAAGTACAACGTGTTTGCAGAAGTACGTGGTAAAGGTTTGTTACTAGGTGCTGTACTTAACGATAGCTTTAAAGATCGCGCAAGAGACTTCTTAGTAGCTAGCACTAAACATGGCCTAATGACACTTGTTGCTGGTACAAACGTAATTCGTTTCACCCCTTCGCTTGTTATTCCAAACGAAGACATCGCAGCTGGTTTAGCACGTTTTGAACTAGCAGTTGCTGACGTTGTAAACGGCTAATTGGTTTAGGGGGCACTCTGTGCCTCCTAAAGGTTAACTCTATGCAAATACTTAGACCAATTACCAGCAGCGATTTCGCTGCCTTTAAGCAAATTGCCATTGAATCAGGCCATGGCTTTACCTCATTGCCAGTGGATGACGCGCTATTACAAGCCAAGATCGAACGGTCAGAGCAAAGCTTTGCCAAGCAAGTGAATGAGCCGCTAGATGAGGGCTATGTGTTCGTGCTTGAAGATAGCGAAACCGGCGACATCATGGGCACCACAGCCATTGAAGCTGCCGTGGGCATGCAAGTCCCTTTGTATCACTATCATTTAGGCAAGACCGTTCACCATTCTCGTACGCTAAACGTGTATAACACCGTTGATATTTTAAGCATGTGTAACGATTACACGGGCTGTAGTGAAATTTGCACGTTGTTTTTGCGAGAGCCTTTTCGAAAAGGTTTGGCCGGGCGCTTTTTGAGCCGTTCACGTTTTGTGTTTATGGCCGATCATGAAACGCGCTTTAGCGATACCATCATTGCTGAAATGCGCGGTGTCAGCGATAGCCAAGGTAACTCGCCATTTTGGAAATGGTTACAAGAGCACTTTTTCAGCATCGAATTCCCACAAGCCGACCACCTTGTTGGTTTAGGTGACAAGGTCTTCATCAGTGAACTCATGCCAAAATACCCTATTTACGCAAACTTGCTCAGTAAAGATGCTCAGGCGGTGATAGGCAAGGTTCATGAAAAAACCAAACCTGCGCTTAAACTTTTACAAAAAGAAGGTTTTGAACACAGAGGCTATATCGACTTATTTGATGCGGGCCCTACGGTTGAAGCAAAACTGTCTAACATCAGAACCGTACAGCGTTCTGTTGTAGCAAATATACAAATTAAAGACGGCGTAAACTCAAAAGCACGCGCTATTTCAAATCAGAGACTTGAAAACTTTAGAGCTACATTTACCGATAAGTGTTCTTATGATGCACAAAGCAATGTTCTACAAATTGATAGCACAGTTGCAAAAGCGTTGACGCTGAATGAAGGCGATAAAGTAAGAACGTTTACGTTATAAACTTGCTGCGTCGAGCTTAATCGCACCAAGTTAACGCGGATAAACCGCACTATTAAGGAATCCATTATGCACAACAATGTTGATCAACTATTTGACGAACTTTGGAATAACTACCTTTCGGTAACCCCTTCAGCAGTTAAAGTTCATGAGCTGCTTGGTTCAACACAACAAGACGACGTGATCAATGACCACATCGCGCTTCGTACTTTCAACCTTGAAAAAGTAGGCCTAGAAAAGCTAGCAGCTCACTTTAAAGCGGTTGGTTACGAAGAGTGTGGTGAGTACCACTTTGAAGCTAAAAAGCTGTATGCAAAGCACTTTGAGCATTCAGATCCAACAAAACCAAAAGTATTCATCTCTGAGTTATTGGTAGAGAAGTTCTCACCTGAACTTCAAGCAATCGTTAAAGACATGGTTGCACAAATCGACGAAAGCGCGATCACGGCGGATAACTTCCTATATTCAGGCACTCACTGGCAAGTAAGTCATGAAGCATATCAAGCATTGCTAAAAGAAAGCGAATACGCAGCTTGGATGGCCGCATGGGGTTACCGTGCAAACCACTTTACAGTGAGCATTAACTACTTACAAAACTTCACAACGATTGAAGCGGTAAACCAAGCGCTAAAAGATGCTGGTTTTGAGCTAAACAGTTCAGGCGGAGAAATTAAAGGCTCACCAGAGGTGTTACTAGAACAATCTTCAACGCTTGCAGATCACTTCAACGTGCAGTTCAGCGACGGTGAATTTAGCATTCCAAGCTGCTTCTATGAGTTTGCACTGCGTTACAACAAACCGGATGGCGAAATTTACACAGGCTTTGTAGCCGCTTCTGCAGACAAAATTTTTGAAAGTACCAATGCGAGATAACAACGCTTAATCGCGCTTTATCCCAAATAAAAAGGCCAAGTTTGCTATGCGACTTGGCCTTTTGCATATGTTGTTAACTCATTAGAATGAATAATTTACACCAGCATAGTAACTACGGCCAATTGCATCATACATTACGCTACCATTGTCTATCCCTGGTATCGCTTGTGGCTTTTTGTCAGTTAGGTTATTGACCCCAAAATACATTTCCAGATTGTCATCCCAGCTGTAAGCCGCACGCATGTTGGTATAAAGCACCGAGTCAACCTTGTTTATCGCGTAATAATTATCCGCCACTTTATTATCGTACTTCGAGCTACCAAGATATCTAAAGCCTAAATGTAATTGAACATTTTCAATATCATAGGTTACATTCAAATTGCCTTTCACTTTAGGACGATTACGTGTATCAACGCGAGAATTAAACTTGGTTAAATCTTCCGCGTCATAATAGTCTTTGTTTTCTTCCATCAAAGATGCCACAAGGTTGAACTTGAGTTCACCAGCTTCTGCCATATCCAGCCCATAATGCGCTTCTAGGTCATAGCCTGCAGCTTCAAGACGGGCAATATTCAAAGTTTCGGCCACAATTTTGGTATAGTTACCATCTTCACCACGACTGATCGCTTGGCAGTACTGGTTATCAATGGACGATGAGTCAACACAGCGCGACAATATCGAATTGGTAGACACGGTTGCGATAGCGTCTTCAATCTCAATTTTCCAGTAGTCTATCCCCACGGAGAAATTGTCAATTGATTCCGGTGTAAAAACAAAACCGTAGGTGAAAGTCGTAGACTCTTCTGGTTTTAAGTTTCTATTACCCGCTTTAAATACGGGCTGTGAAGCACCATCAGCAAGCGAGTTGAAGTTCTCTGGTACACCCCGTGCCGCACAGTTTTTGACTCGGTTTGCTCTAATAGCTGCATCTTTAGGGCTGTTTATACGGTCAATATCACATGGGTCTTCCACATGTTCAGGGCTGCTTGACTCAGGAGAAAATAGCTCATTAATATTAGGTGCTCGTACTGCCAATCCATGAGATGCTCTGATCCTAAGTGATGGATTAACAGTCCAGTCTAAGCCTAATTTATAAGCGGTATGTTCGCCTACACTGCTGTAATCTGACAGGCGAAAAGCGGTTTCTAAAACTAAGTCATTAACCAAGTAAACATCACTTATTAATGGTACATAAAGTTCCCCATACACTTCTGTCACATCATACTCACCCTCAACAGAATTCAGAGGTGCATTCCAAACCGCATTTGTCACTCTCGCTGTGCGTAAGATCTCATCTGGATGCGCTTCGCTTGTTTCTTCACGATATTCCGCACCAACTGCAAACAACATGTCGCCATAAGGTAAGCTATATAAGCTGCCATCAATTGATGCAGATAAAACGGTTTGCGTAATTTTACTCTTGGTACCCGTTTCTTGCATAACAAAGCCAACCGCTTCCATAGAAGCCGCATTTAAACCAAACGGGTTAAGCGGTGCACAGCCATTGCTGGAGTCACGACAGACAATCTCACCGCCTTCATTACGCACAGCATCCAATGCTTGAACATACTTGTCCGTTACCCTATCTAAGCGACGATCATCTTGCTCACTGCTGCCATACTGGGCGTAAAAATTATAACTAATATCGTCATTTACCTCGCCGCTTCCACCAAACACAAACTGAGCAAGCTCTAACGTGTTGTTATTAGGAAGTTTTCCTAAATCAGCATGCGCTTTGCGAATAAACAACTGCTCAATACCTTGCGCCACCATAACCTCATGCACCGACTGAGGAATGTATGGGTTATCTAATTTAGCAATTGCAAACGGGCCAAAGTAACCATCGCTGATAGCGGGCTGTGAAGTGGTTTGCGCCTTTGTTTTTGAATACTTAGCATCAAAGAAAACACTATGTGAATCGTTGAGTGCATAATTAATTGAGGTCGTTGCAAGCACTCGTTCTGACGGTTGGCTTATCATGCCATACTCATGAATTGAGAAGCCCTTACCACCCACACACTTAATACCAAAACACAAACCAGTGTCAAAAGGAGTTACATTACCATTTTCGTCGATGTTGATGACTCCGAGTTCACCAATTGGGCCAAAGCCCGGATCTGCAGCCACGATCCCTTCAGCGCTTAAAGGGAGAAAACGAAGGTCTTCAACAATCTTTTGTTCATAAGGAGGCGGATTGTTTGGGTCAAACTCTGGGTCTCTTGGATCATTTGCATTAACCCAAGACAAACCCTTCGACGCAAAATCTCTGTCCATTTGACGCACTTCTTTACGGTCGTTGTACTCAAATGTAAACGCTGCATTCCCTTTACCACTATTAAAATCAAGACCGTGCACAATACTAAATACTGAATTCTCATCATCGCCTTGTGCGGACTCACCATATTGCACATTTACCTGAGTGCCCACATAGTCTTTTTTCATAATGAAGTTAATTACACCAGATACCGCATCTGCCCCATACACAGCAGAGGCAGCTCCAGTGATAACTTCCACTCGCTGAACTAAGTTACTTGGAATACTATTTAAATCAACGGATGAGTCGCCAGGGCTATTGCCAATATGACGGCGACCATTGACCAATACCAAAGTACGGTTTGTACCAAGTCCGCGTAAATCGGCCAATTCAACCCCGACTAATTGACCATTACTTTCGGTGCCTAAACGACCTGAGCCACCAGTGAACGCAGGTAAGTCACGTAAAATATCGCCAACATTAGTGACCCCTGATAACGCTATTTGCGCTGAATCGATGATGGTTGTTGGGGTGGGTGTACCAGCGGTTGAACGCTGAATACGAGAACCCGTAATTTGAATTTTTTCGACTTCATCTACTCCGTCTTGTTCTGCTGCATAGCCTGAGCTACCCGCGAACAGTAATGCCAGACTGACGGCGACCTTACTACGATTGAAATGATTCATATCTTATCCTATCGACTCACTAATTATTATTATTTAGCGTTTTGCTAAGTACGACTCACACCACTTATTTGTAAATATTAAGTTTGCTTAAGTAGTTGCGTATTAGGTATATGAAAAAAGCCGCGCTGTAGTCAATTTATGTACAAACAAGTCTCACGTGAGATTTTGTATTGAGTAATTTACAATAAACATCTTTGGTAAATAATTGGGTACATTCAACTTTATGGATGAGCATGCCCCTATTTTTTATCCATTGACAGCAACGCAATCAATGCGTAATTTGAGTGGTTTAGGTTATGCACAAAGTAAATAAACAAGCCACCCGAAAGTATGAGTCACATATCTGTATTCAAACCAAAACTCACATACTTAAATAAGAATTTTCATTTTTAATCAATAACTAAAGTGCTATTTAAAATAAAAAGTCCCGCTCAGCCAGTTGAGGTACTTTCCTCACCACATTTGTTCAACGGGTTCATTTTTGACCACAAAGTGTAACAAAGACGTCACAAACTTAAGTTAGCGTTGAAGAACATCCGTTTACAACGGCTAGGCGCCAAGGTTTTGAATATACCTAGACGTTTCTATTTATAGGGGAATGCAATGAGAAGAGCAGATCAAATAGAATCTATTTTGAATAACGTTGATGGCGTGCCTGCTGTAGCTAAGTTGCCCAAACATTTAAAAATGGCCAGTAGCCCTTATTTGTTCTTTCGCGGCAGTGCGGCACTTATGTACCATGATTTTAAAAGTAACCATATTGCCCTTCCAGAACAACTATTCACCTTACCTCTAACCAATATTGTTGGAGACTGTCATACCGGCAACTTTGGCTTTATAAGTGAAGAGGGTTCGCACGGTGATACATTGATTTTTGCGCCAAATGATTTTGATGATGCATGTATAGGCCACGCTGTTTGGGACATTTTTAGATTAGTGACGAGCCTATATCTGGCACATGATCACGCTAAAAGAGAGCAAGCTAAAAGTGATGATGTAAAAGTTCGACAAAAGCCATTAGTGGCACAAGAGCAGCTTGACATAGCCGCGAGACAACTAATCAGCAGTTATTTGTCTGCATGTGAGCGTTCGCTTAGCCACGAAATTAATAGTCAATCTGCTTTAACTCACTTTGATAAAGAGCACATACTCCACAAGCGCTGGCAAAAAGCATTACAACGAAAAGCCGGTGGCGCCGCATTTTTGACTAACAGTACGCTGGCAAAAGAATTGGATTTAGCGACTTTCCCATTACGTTTTAAACAAAACCCTGAACGATTTGAGTCTCTTTCCCCTGCGGTGTTTGAAGATATAGTCAGCACGTTTTCTCCCTACGTTGACGATACAATTCTTGATTGCGTGGAGCGCCTGAATGCAGGTACAGGTTCTAATAATATGAAACGTTACTATTTACTTGTCGGCCCTGAGGTGAATAGTGAAACAGAACTAGACTTAAGCCTTTGTCATATCGTTGAGGTTAAACAGCAGCGTACCGCAGCACCACTAGCATTTTATCCAAATTTAAGTCCTGTCAATCAATTAAATGCCGCACACCTGACGGTAAATTGTCAGCGCAAAATGCAGCGCCGCCCTGATCTAGTTTTAGATGATGCGTTTTGGTTAGATAAACACTGGCTCATTCGCTCACGACACCATGCCCGAGTCGGTATCGCCCCCGAAGATATATTACTCGGTAAACGTGCTGCACTGAAAAATGGCTTTACCCAGTTTGCAGATAGCTGTGGCTTTGCCTTAGCATTAACGCATATGCGCGGTGACCGCCGCTCTTTACTGTTCCAACAAGCCTGTTTAGACACCTTGCCAAGCTATGTCAACACCATAATTGCTTCGAGCCGTCAATATGCCGAACAAGTGCAAACGGACTGTAACTTACTCGCTCAAATGCTTGCTGATAGTTAGCGTATCGAAATCTTGGGCTAGGTGTAATTCCCCACTGAAGTGCATTCTAGCTTCCTGTTCTAACTTGTCTAACATATTCGGGCCATGATAGCGCACACTAAAGTGCGTCAATACAAGCCTTGGTATCGCGCATTTTTGGGCGAACTTTGCAACACGTTTTGCGTCAGAATGCCCTGTATGGAGCCCAACTCTATGTAAATCAGCATGAGTGAACGTCGCTTCATGAACCAACATATCTATATCTTCGCAATGTGCTTTGAGTAAGGCTGGCTTTTCGTTATCACCACTGACTATCACTCGCCTAGGTCGCCAACTGGGGTAAGTGTACTTGTTCGTTTTGAGTGTTTTTCCCTGATACTGTGCGTTGAGCCCTTTTTGTAATTGATTATAATGAGGACCACTAGCAATGCCTTGAGCCTGTAAGGCAGCTATTTTCAGTTTATTCGGAATTCCCTTTTCCGTTATTTTAAATGCATAACTGGGTACTCTATGTTTCAGCGCAATAATATCGATAGCACACAACGCAAAGTCGAGTTGGCCTTTCACTGCCTCAATGGCATGCGTGACTAAATCAAAAGGTAAAGTCAAACTTGTCATAGCGCGGGTTGCTGCAACGAAATGAATCACTTTTTGGGGTGCTATCAAATGTACAGGCTCTGTACGCCCACTCATGCTTAGTGCAGCCAACAACCCAGGTAAGCCATAACAATGATCTCCATGACAATGTGTGATGCAGATCACACTGAGCTTATGCACTGATAAGTTACTTTTAAGCAATTGGTGCTGAGTTGCTTCAGCACAGTCCACCAGCACCCACTGTTTTGACGTATCAAAGCTCACTGCCGTAGCTGACATATTTCTTGTGTGACTTGGGCTACCCGATGATGTACCCAAAAATTGAATGTGCATAAAGAAACTAACTTAATAACTTGATTTTGGATGATCTTACCTTAAATCTATAACGTAATACTAAAACCATACAGGGAATAATCATGAAAAATGAACTAGACAGTAAAACCATTTTAAAAGTTTACGAGACGATACAAAAACATGGTGAAGTAACGGAAGAAGGTAAGCTCTATGAAGGTATCTTGGCGTTTTCAGACGTTGACGGATACACCATTTATCTAAAAGGCAGTGGCGTATTAATGCGATTTGGCTTTCACAACACCTACCATTTGGATTATGCGGTTGATAAAAATAAAGAAGACTTTATTAAAAAAGTGGAGTCCATCGGGAAGCATCTAGACGGTGACTAACCGATATATGAACAATGTATTGGCAAAAACCTAAATTAAAAGCTCGCAGAGATGATAATCGCAATCGCGCTTTTATTATTTCTGCACTTGAAGAACTTAAAGCGCATCCTCACAAATTGGCCATTATTAAAAGTAACTGCGCTCAATTTAAACAACAAGCACACCTTAAGCGTGGGCTGCTGCTCGCGATAGAACGCTTCGAATGGGTATTTGATATTGATGACAATGTGGAGCGGATCTGCGAACAAGTATTAGCCGATGACTACATTGGCAACCGGATCCGGCGATACCCTTTGCTTTTTAAGGGAGTTGTCAGTGATTAATTTAGTTTGGCTAAAGCGTGACTTCAGACTTAACGACCACGCTCCTCTTTTTTTCAGTCAACAAAACACTCGGCCAACGCTATTTTTGTATGTGATTGAACCTGAGTATTGGTCCCTAGCTGATACAAGTAAACGTCAATTTCAATTTATCGCTCAAAGTATCCATAGCTTTGCTAATGAGTTGGCTAGGTACAACGGTTTTATATGCATTCGCAGCGGCAGCGTTGTCGATATACTGGAAAAAATACATCAGAAGTATCCGATCCATTCGTTATATTGCCATCAGGAAACGGGTAACGATTGGACTTATAAGCGGGATACTCAGGTATTCAAGTGGTGTAAAGCACAGCACATATCCTCTTTTGAATACCAACAGCAGGCCGTATTTCGCACTAAGCTGAATCGCGACCACTGGCAAGCTAAAGCATCTAAATGGCTTGACTCTTCCACCTACCGTATTCCAAATCGTATTAATTCATTATTAACTCAACATAGTGGTTTATCGTTACTCAACATTTACCCCGGCAACGACAAATTTTCAGCTTTAGAATCCCAACAAGGTGGATTGTATCAAGCTAACAAAACACTAGAGAGCTTTTTCGGTGGCCGGATCAACCAGTATATGTATGGGATTTCAAGCCCCATTAAATCAATAACCGCAAGCTCTCGTCTTAGCCCTTACCTGTGTTACGGTGTACTAAGCCTCAGAGAAGTTATACATCGGGCCTATGCTCTTAAAGTAGATAAAAAGAATTTGTCGGGTTTTATTGCACGGCTGCATTGGCATAGCCACTTTGTGCAAAAACTGGAGTCAGAACCGAGATATGCGTATGAGTCGGTTCATAAATCACTCATCAATATGCGTGCAAGTGAATTTAACGCGCAGAGCTTTATACGTTGGCAGCATGGCCAAACCGGCGTGCCTTTTGTCGACGCATGCATGAGAATGTTGTTAAAAACGGGCTGGATAAATTTCAGAATGCGCGCCATGCTCATGTCATTTGCAAGCTATCACCTATGGCTAGATTGGCCAAAAACGGGGGCATTTTTAGCAAGTACTTTCGTCGATTACGAACCTGGTATCCACTACCCACAAGTCCAAATGCAATCGGGAACGACTGGCATCAATCCATTTAGAATATATAACCCCGTTACTCAGGGTGAAAAATACGATCCAAAAGGTGGGTTTATACGCCACTATATTCCTGAATTAGCCCATGTACCAGACAGCTATATTCATCGGCCTTGGCTTTACGCTGGTCTGAAAACAGATTTATACGACAAACCCAGTCAACTACCGGAAGAAGCTGCAAGCACTGCGAAGTCAAAAATAAAAAGCTTCTATGACAGGCACTTAGATAAAAATGAAACACAACGTGTGATCACGACACATGCCTCTAGGAAACGCCAGCCAAACAGAACGAAATCCGCTTCGAATAACCAGTTGAGTCTGTTTTAAAAACACATTAACTATCACTGTAAAAAGTATTGTGCCTTACGCATTGTCAAAACTCATACAAAACCATTGTAATGATTTGAAAGTTATACTTATTAATTTATATGACAACAGGGTTTTTGGAAGTGCACTGCAATAACAAAAAGCGTGAAAATGTAGATAATCGGTAAATTTCGTCTTATTAATACGTTTAATCGCCGATTCACTGTGAAAATAACGTCATAAAATGATAGATTACGGGGATTTTGTGATTTAGAGATTGTTCGTGATGTCAAATGCTGTAGAGACTAACACCAATGAGCAAGCCCAGAATTCTCAGCAAAAAGGCTGGTTTAACCGCTTTTTAGCTACCATAGAATTCTTGGGTAACATGCTTCCACACCCAATAACTTTATTTGCGATGTTCTGTATTGCCATCGTTATTTTTAGCGGCATTGCCGACTGGATGGGATTAAGTGCGATTGATCCTCGGCCTGAAGGTGCTAAAGGACGTGCGCCAGATGGCGTTATTGAAGTTGTAAGTTTGCTCAGCGCCGAAGGTTTGCAAAAAATTGTGACTGGTTTGGTGACCAACTTCACAGGCTTCGCGCCTCTAGGAACCGTATTAGTCGCCTTACTTGGCGTAAGTGTTGCTGAACATTCCGGCATGTTATCTGCCGCAATGCGTGGCATGGTGATGGGCGCGTCAAAACGACTAGTTACTTTTATGGTTGTATTTGCCGCCATTTTGTCAAATACCGCGTCAGAACTCGGCTACGTTGTTTTGATCCCATTAGCCGCAATGATATTTCACAGTTTGGGGCGCCACCCGTTAGCAGGTCTTGCTGCGGCATTTGCCGGCGTTTCCGGCGGGTACAGTGCTAACTTACTGCTCGGCACCATAGATCCTCTGCTTGCAGGTATTACGACCCCAGCGGCGCAAATGATTGATCCTACATATCAAGTTGGTCCAGAAGCCAACTGGTATTTCATGATGATCTCTGTATTTCTTATCGCTATTGTTGGTACTTGGGTCACTGAGAAAATCGTTGAACCTCGTCTTGGTATGTATGATCCGAAAGAAGCCAGCGTCGACCTCGGTGAAAATAATATCGAGCACTTATCTGAAAAAGAAAAATCAGGGTTAAAATGGGCTGGCGTAGCATTACTGGTTGTATCTGCACTACTTGCACTGACCATTGTGCCAGAGAACGGTATTTTGCGTCACCCTGAAACAGGCTTAGTCGCCGGCTCTCCATTTTTAAAGGGGATTGTCGTATTTATTTTTGTGACTTTTGCGATTCCAGGCTTTGTGTACGGACGCGTTGTTGGCACAATGAAAAATGACAAAGATGTCATTAACGCGATGAGTAAGTCAATGAGTTCTATGGGCATGTATATTGTGCTCGTGTTTTTCGCAGCACAATTTGTTGCTTTCTTCAAATGGACAAACTTAGGCACTATTTTAGCGATTAATGGCGCTGCATTACTACAAGCGCTTAACCTTACAGGCCCAGAAGTATTTGTGCTGTTCATATTAATGTGTGCCATTGTAAACTTAAGTCTTGGCTCTTCTTCTGCTCAATGGGCAGTAACCGCACCTATCTTTGTACCGATGCTCATGTTGGTCGGCTATGCGCCTGAAACAATTCAAGCGGCATACCGAATTGGTGATTCCGTCACCAACTTAATCACGCCCATGATGAGTTATTTTGGTTTGATCCTTGCTGTTGCAACAAAATATAAGAAAGATATGGGTATCGGAACTTTAGTTGCAACCATGTTGCCTTACAGCATGTTCTTCTTTATCGGTTGGGTTGCCCTATTTTATATTTGGGTGTTTGGTTTTGGCATGCCAGTCGGGCCTAACTCACCAATTTATTACACACCTTAATAGCTCAATAAAAACGCCAGCTTTAGCTGGCGTTTTTATTGCATGTATTTAATAAAGGTACCAATTCAAGTAAGATGTTGACATAAAAAACCAAATTTGATTTGTTAAAAGGCGAATGCTCACCTACAGTTCAGTAGAACTCGCCAAAAAAGGAGCTTAGGTTTCTCACGAAACATTATTTTTATCATTAAGGTATTTTATGTACACGCTGTTTTATTACCCTCGTAATGCGAGCCTCGCGCCGCACTTTGTATTGAAAGCACTCAACGTTCCCTTCCAGCTTGAACTTGTAGACCGCACCAAAGTTGCCCACAAATCAGCACAATATCTCAAAATTAACCCAACAGGCCGAATACCAACCTTGGTTGATGATGACTTTGTGCTATTCGAAAGTGCAGCCATATGCCTCTATTTAAGTGAAAAGCATCCACAAGGCAATTTGATCCCCTCCGAGCAAAAAGCTAAGGCCGAATTCTATCAATGGCTAATGTATCTGACTACGACTGTGCAGAATGAGTTGATGGTTTATTACTACCCAGAACGCCATACTCAAAGCGCCATTATGTATGACGACATTGTCAATACGCAGCAATCTCGTATCAGCGAGTGTTTAGAGATCCTTAATCATCACATTGGCGACAAAACCTATATGGTGAACGAGCAGTTCTCTGTAGTGGATTGTTATATGTTCATGTTGTGCATCTGGGCTGATGAACTTAAAAAGCCACCTCTTAGCTTTGCTAACTTAAGACGCTACTTGTCAGAACTTGCTAAACATCCAGCAATAAAAGCAGTGTGTGAAGCTGAAGAAACGGATTTAAGCGCATATAAATAGGACGATACAAGCTCCATGGGGCGTAATGTGATGTACCCCATGGATAGATACACATTCATTTTAAAATACTTTGAAAGTCTTTATTAATCAATACAATACCTGCTACAAGTGCTAATATACCAAATACTTTTTGGGTCGAAATACTTACTTGAGGGACATTAAACCAGCCAAAGTGTGCAATGAGCATCGCCATCAATATTTGCCCGCTTAAAACAAAAGACATCAAACTACCAATACCCATTTTGGGTATAAGAAAATAGCATAAGCCCACACCAACCGCACTGAGCACGCCGCCCAGACCCCATAAATACCATGGCACAGACGCTATCATTTGTGAGTTTGGCAAAGACTTCCCCATTGTCGCTAAAGCGATAAGAGAATAACTTGCACTAAAGAAAAATGCACACACCGTCGCAAGTATTGGGTTATTGAGCAAACTGCCAAGTTGTGCATTCATACTTGCTTGCAATGCGATTGCCGCACCGGCACACACAGACAATAAGGCAAATAACATATCAGTTTACCTCCATAACAAGCTCTCCTAAGGTAAGACGAACTTTGTTGTTCTTTGCTATGGCATCACCAGCCTCTCTGTAACCTATCGGACACGCAATCACTGTTTTGAGCTGCTTTTCCTTTAAACCAAGTATTTCATCGTACTTATGATGCTCAATCCCCCCCACTGGGCACGTATCCACTTTATAACTCGCAGCACTTATCAATAACGTACCAAGTGCGACATAAGCTTGTTGGCTTGCCCATTGATAGCGCTCGGTTTCACTCAAATGTAACAATGACGCTCGAATGGTTTGCGCCATCGCTGCCAGCTTGGACTGTTCTAAATTGTTTGCAAGCTTCATTCGCTGAATATAGTTGTCGATTTGCAAGCCAATATTTTCCATGTTCGCCGCAATGACCAAAAGATGACTATTTTCGGCTATTTTTCGTTGATTGTAGCTGGCTCCAACCAGCTGCTCCTTTAAGCCTTGCTTATTTACCACTAGTATCTTATAGGGTTGAATACCATAAGATGAAGCACTCAGTCGCGTTGCATGTAACAACTGTTCTAATACATTGCTCTGAACTTTTTCAGAGGAAAATCGGCGTACTGCGTAACGCCAATTTAGTAGTTTTTCTATGTTTGTCGCATTGTGCATCTTGTCTCTCCAACGGCTTGTCCATTTGCTAAGGAGAGTACGCTACTCGATATTGAGGCTCATTTACCTATGTAAATAATCACTGATTTTTTAAGGTATGCCTGATCCGACTTAACTGTGTTGCACTCACGCCCAAGTGTGATGCCAAGTGATATTGAGGTATCACTTTAGCAAGTTCTTGATGCTGCTCAAGAAACAATAGGTATCTTTGCGTTGCATCTTGTTGTATCAAACATATCTCACGGTGATCTTTTTCCAACAACCAGTTTTTTTCTAAGTATTTAATCTGAAATCGCATTAATTCAGCATTATCAAAAAGTAATTGCCTGAACTGTTTAAAGTTAATCAATACAGCAACTGTATCTTGAAGGCATTGTACGCCCTGCTCAACACTTTGCTGCTGGTGCAAAGCACTCATTATTCCTGGGAATTCACCCGCTTTGAAAAATCGCTTGTTATATTCTTGACCATTGTGATCGCTTGCAAAAAGTCGAACTAACCCTGAGTGAATAAACGCGAATGTGCTCGGCAACTCAAAAAATGGATACAAATACTCATCTTTTTTGAAATGGACAATTTGAAATAACGGTACCAGCTGTGCCCATGTTAAATCAGATATTTCACTGTAGCTTTGAATAACCTCTCTGAGCTGCTGAAGTGGTGTATTCATATTTTCCTCATTCCTTATTTGAAAAGCAAAATAGTCGCATGTTTTTACGCTTTATGCTGTAATGCGTTCATTTGTAAAAACCTGTGTAATGCGCCAATACTATCAGCAAAAACTTAACTCTCAACAACTTACAAAAGATCCTGCGCAACTCGAAGCAGTTTTAATGCTAGATGCTCTACAACATGCTATCGAAGCGGGCAACACGCCACAAAGTATCTATCTGTATGGGCCTGTTGGGCGTGGTAAAACAATGTTGATGGATATGTTTTACAACACGCTTAATTCAAATTCGAAACAACGCCTTCATTTTCATCATTTTATGCAACAAGTGCATCAAGAAATGAACCATATTCAGGGGAAACCAAACCCTTTGAGCCTCATCGCAAAGAGCTGGTCAAAAAACGTAAAAGTGCTCTGTTTTGATGAGTTTTTTGTGACAGACATTGGCGATGCAATGATAATGGCTCGCTTATTTGAACAATTATTTATCGAAGGCGTTGTTTTAGTTGCGACCTCCAATTGTCACCCACAAGCCCTCTACCATAATGGATTACAACGTGACCGCTTTTTACCTACGATCGCACTTTTGGAAAAGCAATGCAAAATAGTCAATATTTCAGGTGAATACGACCACAGATTTGCACATGGGTTTAATACCACCCACTACTATCAAAACAACAAAATAGCCTTTAATAAAAAATTTGCTTACGCAGGAGGAAGTTTTGGCACTGCGCCGATAACCCTATGCCGACGTGAAATAACGCTAGTTGGTATTGGACAAAAGGTCGCCATGTTTGACTTTATGGCTATATGCTCAGCACCTCGAGCAACAGCGGACTATATGGAACTTGCCAACAAGTTTAGCGCTTTGTTTATTGCCAATATTCCACAAATGGGCAAACACGCTTTGAACGACAACACAGCGCAAGGCATTGAAGATGGATACCAACGAACAAAAAATGACGATATTAGCTATGAGTTAGATGATCAAGCCCGACGATTTATTGCCTTGGTTGATGAGTGTTACGAAAGGAAGTGCCTGATCGTCATAAATGCACAAGTTGACTTAACTTCACTTTATGTTGGCAAAAAGCTCGCATTTGAGTTTGAACGAACAAAAAGTCGACTTGTAGAAATGCAAAATTGGTCGTTATCTTTTAGCGCAGCCTCTCCACCATGAAAAACAAAAGACCAAACCATTAATTTACATTTGTTTACACTACAAGTTAACAGCTACAACACCTCTTATTCATAGAACGGAAAAACCGAAAAAACACACACATCAAAAAAATTAAACCATTGTTTTAAAATGAAATAAAAAAAAGAAACAGTGAATGACTACAAAAACACAAATGTTACAAAAAAGAATCGTTTAAAACATTGCTATCACATTTTTATTTAACCCGTATTGCTTTTAGGTAAAAATGTAATTAAAAATAATGGTAACTACAATAAAAAAGGTCAGAACCATGTTAAAAAAGACAGCGTTGACAATTATGTTGGCTCTTGGATGTTCATCAGCAGCACAAGCACAAATTTCATACTTGCAAGATACAAGAGACGCACTTGTATTTCCTGATTACACATACGATGAAAAAGTAGTTGTAGCTGAGCAGGCCAAGCTATTGCTAGACGGTTTATATGTCCACAAGTATGCAAAAAATCTTTACTACGGAATTTCCCCAACAGGCCATTTAGACCCAGTAGATGCGATTAATTCTGTCATCGATGAGTTGGGTTCTCTTTCGTCTGAAGAGTTTCATAAAAAGATTCAAAAAATCTTTCTTTCACAACGAGATCTTCATTTAAACTATAACTACCCAGCTCCATTATCAAACTACATCTCGTTTGTACCATTTAAATTCGCACAAACAATTGCTGAAGATGGCTCGGTTGAAGTTCGTGTAAACGATATTTGGAGTCGCTTCTTAGCGCTGATACCTGAAGGTGACAAGATTGCGCTGGGCGATAAAGTAGTCTCTTACAATGGCAGAGACATAGATGAAGTTGTAAAAGATAACTTTGAAAATGGTGCTGGCGCTAACCCTGATGGTGGCTATGTTCGTGCACTAGAAGTATTAAGCTTAAGATCACACTCATCTTCTCTGGTACCTCAAAGCAATGAGCTAACTCTGTCTTTAGAGTCTCACGAAACTGGAGAGGTGTATAATGTCACATTACCTTGGCTTGTATATAATAGTGCGCCAAGCGCAGCCAGTGAACAGAATCAAGCAAATATATACGCACAGAGCACCAACGATGTTTTTGCTCGAATTCAAGCGCTTGAAGCTGAAGCTGATATTGACGATAACTTTGCACTAGCACAAAACCCAACTTTTGAACCAACAATTACTTGGAACAAAGTAAATGTTGATGGCCAATCGGTTGGTTACATTCGCATTGCATCATTTATTCCGCAAACAGGGACGGAAGGTGCAATCAACGCTGTAGTACAAACATTAGATAACCAACTAAGCGACACCGACGCATTAGTCATTGATGTACGTGATAACCCAGGCGGCAACATCCTGTATGCTGATGCATTGATGCAACTATTTGCACCACAAAAAGCAACACCAACACGTTTTAGACTAACCAATACGCCGTTAAATCAATACATGATGCTTGAAAATCAGTTTGGCATGTACTTTGATGAACATTGGAGAAAGGTAGTAAGTGATGCTGCAGATACTAACGCGCAATACACCGCAACCACTACATTTGTTACTAAAGACGAGAACAACCAAGTAGGCCAAGCTTACTATAAACCTGTTGGTGTTTGGTCGAACGCAAAAACCTATTCTTCGGGTGATGTTTTCACATGTGGTATGCAAGATAATGGTTTTGCAACTATCTTTGGTCAACACAAACGTACAGGTGCAGGTGGTGCAAACGTACTAGAGCAAGATGTTTTCGCAACTTATGTTGGCGCTCCTTTCGAAAAGCTACCTCACGGACAAGGTATGCGAGTTTCTTGGCGTCAGATGGTTCGTCATGGTCATAACGTAAACAGCCTTATCGAAGACTATGGTTGTGTTGCTGACCAAGTTATTAGCTACGACTTACAAGATATATTAAACGGTGATGGTGAAGATTTTGCGACCATTTCAAAAGCCTTGCTTAGCCAAAGAACCAAGCCGGCAAGCGTAAGCTTTGAGCAACCTCGCCACGTCGCTCTTGCTGATATCAACAATACTTTTACGGTGAAAATTAAAAACACTGAATTGGTTGACGTGTACGTTAATGACCAGAAAATTGATAGAGTTGCAGTTTACGCATATGGTCAAACAGCAACGACCCTCGACTTTGTTATTCCTGAAGGTGTGACTTCTGGCTCAGTCAAATTTGTAGGTTTAGATAGTGGTAAAACACCACTTTGGAACAGTAAGCGCTATTTCTACTAATCCAAGCGTTTTTTAATGAAGAAGGTAGCGGGCGAATTTAGCTCGCTACCTGTATTCAAACAAGTCAATTATTTCTATAAAGCACTTCATTCACACCTTTCCTGTGACAAATAAAAAGCCGTATTTTCATAATCTAAGACATCAAAAACTGTTTTACAAATAGCCTACACTTTCTTACTTATTCCAAATAGTTTTGTACAGACATCCACTCTACAATTCCGCCATTGTATTTGACGTCAAAGTTAATCAATTTAATTTTTTCATTAATTTGCCAAAAAAGTGAGCTCATTTTTTGGGTGAAAAGGAAGCTAGTAGTATGAAGAATCTCGCGCAAACAAACTGGCAATGTCAGCTACGTAAAGTTTTGCTTTATGTCGCATATGGAGATGACCTGCTCTATTACCTAGGCGTAAAAGCCAGTATTTTATCTATCTTAAATCATTGCAATTGTGACAATCAGCCGGAAATCGTCGTAGTCAGTGAAAAGCCAGAACTGTTCAGTAACTATCCTATTAAACATATTACCATTACGAAAAAGCTAAAACATGCGTGGAGCTTACAAGGTAAATACCATTACCGGATTAAAAATCGTGCGTTAGCGCATACAATTGACCACCTAGATTTAGATGTAAATGACAAAATACTCGCTCTAGATACTGATACCTATTTCACTGAAAACATCAATGTGTTGTTTGACAAAATAACAGCCAGTCAATCACTTATGTTCTTAGATGAAGGGCCGCTGACAAAGAAAAACTTTACTGAATATCGCCAATCATATGGTGCACCAATAACGTTAAAAAACGGACAAATCTATACGCTTTCTCACGAGCAACATATGTGGGGGTCGTTAATGGTCGGAATTACCGCAGGCCAGCGGGCGCTCATAGATAAAGCAGATGACCTGTTGATCGCACTACATTTACATGCTCCAGAAGTCAGAACTGTCGAACAATTTGCTATGGCGCAGGTACTTGAAACTCATGGCAGCCTTCTTGAAGGCAAGAATTGGGTTCACCATTACTCACATAAAGGAAGAAAGTCATTTGCACAAGCAAACATTAACACGTTTTTCAACAAATACGCACATTATGGCTTCGATATACAATTACAACGTTATCCTGAATTACGCCTAAGAAGAACCATCACTGCTTTTGTTAAAGAAAAGTTTTATAAGATAACACAATCAAATTGCCCTAACTCAGCCGTAAAAACAATATGATGCAACCAATACCAATTTTGATGTACCACAGTCTCGCTGTAAAAAAGAAAGGTACTGTTTTACGTAGTATCCATGTTCCGCCACAACGCTTTGAAAACCACATGCAAATGCTTAGGTTACTTGGGTATAAAGCGCTCAGTATGAAAGACCTTACGCCATATTTAAAAGGCGAAAAGCTGGGAAAAGTCGTCGGGCTTACGTTTGACGATGGCTATTTAAACAATCTGACACATGGCGCTAAAATATTAAATAGACTTGGCTTTAGTTCAACGCTTTACGTGGTGAGTGATCTCATTGGTCAGCACAATAAATGGGATGAGCATAAAAATATAGAGGCCAACCCATTAATGAATGAATCTCAAATTAAACAATGGCTTAACTTAGGCCAAGATATAGGTGCGCATACCAAAAACCATGTACACTTAAATACACTGAGCGATACTGAGGCGACTGAAGAAATTATTGGCAGTAAAAAAGATCTTGAGAATAAATTTCAAACACCTGTTAGTGATTTTTGCTATCCATACGGTCACTTTACGCAAAACAATGTTGAGCAGGTAAAAATGGCTGGGTTCGAAACCGCAACGACGACAATCAGAGGTCGAGCCAACTATCAAACCCAATCCGATTTATATATGTTACCTCGTGTGTTTATTCCTTACCACACTTGGCCTCTACGCTTTTATCAAAAAAGCTTCACGGCCTATGAAGATAAAAGAGCACATAAATCTTAACCGCCAATCAGCTAGCGCTGCACTTAAAATTTGCGCAGCGCTTTTTATGTCCCTCTTGAGCTAAAAATAATGGCGATGTAATTCGGTTAACTTCAAGTGTGGTGGCTGTAGGTAGCTGCGATACAAGTAACGATATTCTTTACGGATCTTTGGTTCCGATGTGTCACTTGGCTTATCTGCGTTAGTCATTATTTCACTGAGGAACATAGCAAACTCCTGCTCATAATCCTTTGAAATTTCTTGCAGTTTGGTCTCATAACCTGAAAAAAAGTCTGATTTAAGCGCATACTGTAACTCACGAAGCTCATCTAATTTATGTTCAGATAAAAATCGCATCGCTAGGTACGACCACTGGTATATCAACTTTGAGCCTTGTCCATATTTAGTCTCGAAAATATCCTCTAAACTTGGCCACTCTGCCCGCTCTGTCTCGTTAAGCACTTTCATTGCCCGCGAATTTTCATTCCCTTTTGCAACCAACTCAGCGAGGCCTTCACTCCACCAAACAAGTTTGTCAGGAAAATGTCCGAATCCGCCATATTTGTTAAAGCGACCATCTAGATAATGTACATACTCGTGATTTAAGTTCCAAACCTTAAACTTATCGTCAGTCCAAAACGCCTGAAAGCTGAAAAATGATGCTTGGTTATTTGGATCGCTGGGTGTCCCCTCAATGTACATGCCACCATTGTTTGTATTGATATCGAAAAGTAGCTGACCGTAGCGGTTGTAATCACTATAGTTATCAAAAATAACTACCTGTAAAGCTTTATTATTATCATTTGCAACACTTTTCATTTGGGTGTTAAACAAGCTATGAAAATCACTTTCTTGAGAAATCAAACGGTTGCAGCTATATGCTAGTTGCTCATCATCAAGTGATGTTGCTCGGATCCAAAGTCTGTCAGAGCACGCGTGTTTAATAGGCAATACTTTATCGATATCATGACTCATACAGCGCTCGGGGGTATTGTGCTCACATTCGCTTTTACCACGAAAACTATTCACTAAATATAGATCGGAATAGCCCTGCTTGGCCTGTCGCCCCGATTTTGCTGGTAGGCTTTGTAATTTTTGCCAAACCAGATTGTCTAGTTCAGTTTGTTGCTTTTCATCCAAAAGCTGACTAATGTAACCAAGCGCCCAAAGTGCATGTTCTCGTCGCCAAGTCGCATAGCTCAACTCATTCACAAGTGAATTAACAACCTTTGCTTGAGCGGCAAAATCTGACTTCAATTGTTCATTTGAGCGTGCTGCAAATGCGACAAAACCGATCGCTCTGAATAGCTCCCATCTAGCATAGTCATATTCAGTACCTTGTTCGCTCTTCAACTCAGTGAGCAAACTTTCAATATGACTTAAATGGATTGGCCAACGGTCTAACTGTTTTTCTTTACGTAAAAAGCGATAGACAAGCACCGAATAGTTTTCAATAAATCTCGCATTTGCGTTTGCTGGTCGAGGTTTACCCACCAGCATTAACAAGGCTGACGAAAGCGATTTATATTCTTGTACTTCAAGCAATGAAGTATCTCCAAAGTAACTAAAGCCTCTTAGCCCATATAGCAACTCATTCACTTGGGCCCAGTTGGTCTTTTTTCTCTTTGCTTGATAGTGGATGTATTCAACAGCACGCTTATAGTTATCAAGTGATACGTTGTGTTGCCACCAGTTATTTACTTTAGGCATGGTAATCGTATTTCCATGTATCGAGCTACTTTGGCATGCTACGAGCCCTAAAACGAAAATTGGCATTAATATTATTGTTCTTTTCATATTTTTTTGGCCAAAAGGCACACTCCTCGATTTTTATTTTTGCATACAATATACATTAATATGGCTTATATCAACTTTTTGCCGATATGCTAAGCCTTATCTAAATCAGTAAACACAAAATATATGGTTTAAGTGAACCGACTAAGTTAACCTCAACTTCGGATAAGATAACCACATAGGTTTTATTGGGAACGAATGTGAAAAAAATAGCGCTCTTTGTTGATGTTCAAAACATTTATTACACCTGCAAACATTCGTTTGGACGTAACTTTGACTACAATGCATTCTGGCGCGAAATTCAGCAAAGCTGCCATATCGAACATGCTTTCGCGTATGCAACGTATCGCGGAGATGACAAACAAACTCAGTTTCAAAACATTCTTCGTGCAATTGGTTTTGAAGTTAAATTAAAACCCTACATTCAAAGACAAGACGGCTCTAAAAAAGGCGATTGGGATGTAGGAATTACCATAGATATGATGGAAACGGCTAAAACGGTTGACGAAGTAGTGCTGCTTTCCGGCGATGGAGACTTTGCTCTATTACTCACACATTTGCGTAACCACTATAGTGTATCCAGTCACGTATACGGCGCAGAAAAACTAACATCGCAGCAACTTATTGAAA
Source organism: Pseudoalteromonas sp. ABE4_541 (assembly GCF_056312285.1). NCBI lineage: Bacteria > Pseudomonadati > Pseudomonadota > Gammaproteobacteria > Alteromonadales > Pseudoalteromonadaceae > Pseudoalteromonas > Pseudoalteromonas sp. ABE4_541. The sequence continues at coordinate 37,988 of NZ_JBSVEM010000013.1, read as the reverse complement.
GTTGCGATAAGTTTATAGCAATTAATGATAATTTATTGCTGCCGTAATAAAAAATACACGCTCCAAGCTGTTAACTTTATAGGAAAAAGTGTTAACATATCCCTTTGATAATAATAACTTCAATATAAAGGATATTGCCTTATGAAAAATACGCTGTTGTCATTAGCACTCTTAGCAGGTGTTTCAGCGCCTGCATACGCAGTAAATGATGTCTATGGTACGGTTGATGAATTAATTTTACGTTCTGAAGCGGCTTCGGATGACCATCAAATTTACTTTCGTATGAAAGTACACAAAGAAAGTGCCACATATGCCTCTTGTATATCAGATACAGACTCATTAACTTGGTATTTAGACTTATCATCGCCAGTAGCAAAGCTTCAATATGAGCTATTACTTAATGCTTACAAAGAACAGCTACCACTGCGAATTGTTGGCAAAGATGATGTATGTAAAGGTGGCACTACTGATTCAGACAATGTTTATGAAATCAGTCCTTGGAATTGGCAAGTAGTCGAGCAAAAGCCAAGCAAATAATATGAATAACCTCAGCTGCGAATAAGGGTTTTAATTGAGATCTTGCCATCCCTTCAACATCCAATGATGATATTTGGCTTATTTGCAACTAAGGTTAAATAGGCAGCTATTAGGTATAGCTGCCTATTCATTCACTCTCGTTCGTTTTTATAAGCTAGGTTGAACATCCAAACCATAACCAAACATAACGGCTAGCACTAGCACGACACTCGCAGCGGCCATGAGCTTAGCCATTAACGGCACACAAAATTTAAACCAATGCGTATAAGGCACACCCGCCATACCAATGATCCCCATCAGTACCGCGTTGGTTGGTACTATCATATTAGAAAACCCGTCGCCAAATTGATAAGCCAAAACAGCCACTTGACGAGGTACCCCCACTAAGTCACCGACTGGCACCATAAGCGGCATGGTCACATATGCTTGGCCTGAGCCCGAAGGAATGAATAAATTTAAAAACGTTTGGATAAACAACATGCCAACAGCTGAAACTTCTGCTGCAACATACGACAGTGGCGTTGAAAGGGCATTCACTATGGTGTGAAGGATTTGTCCATCTTCTAAAATCAAAGCGATCCCCCGAGCCACACCAATCAAAATTGCCGTAGTGACAAGCTCTGCAACACCATCAATAAACTTGTGTGCAGCTTCATCTGCGCTTAATTTGCCCAAGATAGCAATTAAAATACCCCAAGATATAAACAAACCGCCAAGCTCATAAAGGTACCAATGCTGTGTTGCGATGCCCCAAACAGCCACAACTAAGGTCACCAGAAATGAAAACAGAATAGTTTGATGGCGTTTGTTCAATGCTGGATAATTCGGCTGTGCTTGACCCGACAATGGACAAGGCACACCTTTCATAATTGAAAGGTCAGGATTCGCTTGCACTCGCTTAGTGTAGCTCCACACATGATGGAAACCAATTAACACAAACGGAATGAAAATAGCTAATCGCAACCAAATACCTGAATAAACAGGGATCTCAGCAATCTGTTGAGCAATTAAAACGGTGAATGGGTTGAAAGCCGACACACCATAACCAATGCCATAGCCCGCAATGATCATGCCGACAGCGGTCATCGCATCCAGTCTCATCGCTTTACAAAGTGCAACCAAAATAAGTACAAACGGGATGTATTCACCCGCAATACCAATTGAACTCGACGCCATGGCGAAACAAAATACCACCATAAAAATAAGCTTTTGCGGCTTATCACCGTGCTTCTCAAGAAGTCGACCAATCAAGGCATCTACCGTACCCGTTGCTCGAGCAATTGATAGTACCCCACCAACAATGAGCACAAAAAATATAACATCCTGTGCAGCTGCAAATGCACGCGGTATTGCTTTAAGCAAGTCCCACGGCGTAAGCATCACGGTATCTTGGGCGACATGATACGTCCCCGCTAACACCATTTGGCGGCCAGATTCCGTGGTCGCTGTATCAAAAAAGCCTTGCGGTACAATCCAAGTCGCCACCAAAGCGACCACCATCATCCCCAACAACAAAATTAAGGTATGAGGAACTTTCAATGTCTTTGCCATGAAAGTACAACTCCGTTTAATAAAAATAAAATTTGCCGCATCTTACCGATATTCGGCGCAGAATTCATCACTTTTGCTTTGAACTACATAACGAACCGGTCAACTGGCTGCCCTTTTTGTATGACGAGTTACTTCGGCATCATTATTACTTTCGAGTTCACACGAGAGTCATATGCTTTTCTTTAATCGTACGACTGTTTATTTTTTTGCACACACCAGAGGTGCTACGAAATAGACAAAAATATACAAAGACACAACCAGATAAAATACAAATTTGCTCCCAGGTTATTCACTCTAACTTCGTTTGCTCTTGTACTCCCGAACTTATCACTGATAACACTCGTACACATTTTGCAACATCATTTATACAAAGGTTCATTGTATAGCAGGAAGTATAAATAACTCAGGTGTATATTGAAGCGTGCTCATGTACTTAATGTGCAAGTAGCGAAATAACACTCAAATTTAAGGAAAAATGATGATGAAAAGGCTACTACCATGTATTTTTTTGCTACGACGAGCTCCGCTGCTTTGGCACAAAACACAGGCAGCGCAGTTTTGCCTCATTACACCTTCCAAGGTAATGAAGCATCAAACACCTTCATCTATCTAACCAATACGACCGATGCAATGCTTGAAGTAGAGATCTCGGTCAAACCAGACGTCGGTGGCGTATTTTATGATGATGGTAATATCATCGGCGGCAACATAGAGATTTGGAACACACTATTTGCTAGTGAACCAACTTCCGGTCCTGGTCCATCAGCAAAACTCACCATGCGTGGACAAGGTACTTCTATCATCAAATTGCAACCGGTTGGTGTGAATAATGGGCAAAATGGCACAGTAACTATTAGCTGGACATCTAATTAGAATGTGCCAAATGCGATGTTTGCCCACGCTCGCGTGGTACGTAAACAAGGTACATCAATGGAAAGTAGCTATTCTGTGCCAGTTAACGCAGGTCAAGCATTTTAAAGTTCTAAAAACAAAGTGGAGCACGGCTGTGCTCCACCATTATAGGCTCACGAGAAAAAACCTCTGAGTTTGCCTGTATTTTTACTGAGTATCATAAAGCCTTGGTTTTAGCGGCAGTTGGTTAGTTGCTGCCAAACCTGCTTCCATTCACTTTTTGAACTCGCAGTGCTTGGATTGTCGTTATAACTCCACCAATTTGCTCGATAAAGCATGCCATCTTTTACAACTTCGGCGCCTTTTTGGTATGCATTGTGTAATTGCCAAGGGTTGAACTGCTCACAATCAGCGCCTGCGCTCAAGTTAGTGAGTAGTGGTGCCCATTCGTTATGCTGACGCGCATTATCATGTTCATCCGCAGTACCAATATATTTTCCGTTGAATTCTTTACGCGGTGTAGAAAAGAAATTAATCCTTGGACACTCTTTTGGCCCTCCAGCTGATGTTACACAACTGTACGACATAATCGTTCTAAATGACCAGTCTTGTGCATCATAATAGCCATGCGCATATTGAGCTCTAAATGGTACTTCTGCAGTCGCTTCCCAATTGTGTTCCGCTCCAAACAAATGACCCATTTCATGAGGAAGTGTATTGCCAGACAAGCAGTGGATGTTTGTCACCGCCATTGACTGGTCTCTTAGTTCAGCACCAATAACTTGAGCAACGCCACAATACCCCTCACGTAGGTCGGTGAAAAGCATATCCATATCTGAGCCGTATTTTTCGCTTTGTTTTAGTTCCTCGTCCATTTCACTTCTTTCCCAAACATAATCATCATCAGGGAATAAGAGCTTTAATTTGTTTAAATTTTCTCCTTCACTCAACCAAAAGTCAACCGCCGAATACAAAGGGTTAAATTCGTCGTAATCAACCCCTGTGACATTCGCAATTTCAACTGAAACGTTTATGCCGCTATTTTTATATGCTTGGTTTGTACGATCTATATAAAATTCAAGATATTCTTTTGGATCAGCACCGATGCCTTCTAAAAACTTAGCCACATCATTTGTGTAATATAGTGATAGACGTAAGGTGCGAGTTTGTGAGCTAGATATAGCGCTTGTTCGGCTTAAACGTGAAGGTAGTGATACTGATCCGAAACTCCTGCTTGGGTGTTTCATTAGTTCTTGTTCTGCCTCTTCGCTCAAACCTAGCGGACGCTTCACTTCCATGACCACGAGCTTGTCTTTCACACTAATTATTTTAAACTCACCGCTTGGTGTTGTGATATAGCCTTGTAAGTTCCCTTTGCGAGATACACTCAAAGAACCTTGCACGTCACCTTGAGTATCTCGTAGATAAAGTGAGCCAGAGGTTTCTTTTACTTCATTCGAATCAAACTCTAACGTGTAGAAAACATTACCAGGCAACTCAACTGAATATTCTACCGTTTGCAGGTGTAACTCTGCCGCTGGGTTGCTTTGCACAAGGTATTGAACAGTCTGTTTACCCGAAAGTAACCCAACTATTTTTTCAATATCATTATCCGCCAGAGCAGGTTGTGTAAAACAAAGGCTTGAACACAGTGCGGCTAGTACTCTTTTTTTCATTTTAGTTTCCTTCTGTTGTATTTGGTTATCAAGTTCCCAATAAAGGAAACTACCCCATCAAAAGGCAACGGTCAAACTATTAAAAATCACAGGAAAAACATTATTCACTTCAATAAAATAAAAAACGTGTTTTCTTTGTATCTCTCGAAATAGCAAGGCATTAAAACAAAATCGATGTTAAATCAATTAAAAAATCAAAATAATAAGGGAAAACTAAATACCAGAACGACAATATTACTAGACTTGCGCGCAAACCTAACTAAATGAATATAAATATCTTGAGATTAAAAATGCGTTTAAGCATTTAACTCAGGGTGAGAGCATACTTCGTTAACGACCATTAACCGAAGATAAGCTCTGCCCTGTATCCGAAACCTACTGTAAGTATTTTCCTAAGGGAGTTACATGAAAAGCCACCTAAAATTGGCGTACATAAGGTGTAGTGGTCAACACTTTAATAATTTATAATCAGCGCATACTGTAAAAGTCACCTTTGAGATTGGCGATAGATGTCCAGATAATTGTTACGCAACACCTGTCTATGTAAGCGGTGACAACGTCATGTATGAAAGCTAGGCGTAATAAAGCTAAATGTTGGACTCAAGATAACTCACCTGACCTAAATAGCCCTTCGAAACTCACTGATTCTTGTAACTCACTACGTAAGCAGTTTTCACATAGACGCCAGTATTAACTCTATATGCTGGCCGCTTAAAGTAATTTTTTAATAATTGACCTAACCAAAGCTCCCTTACAATTTCCTATACATCAAATAGTGTAATAATATTGGGGACAAAGTACACAGCCTTATAAAATAAAAGGCTGTGTACTTGATACATAGTCGCTCTCTTGAGCTTTAGCATACAAATATTGTTTTTTGATAATGACAGTTATAAGGAAAAATATGAAAGCACTTATCACAAGTTTAATTCTCGGCGTAACAAGCGCATCTACACTAGCAATGGATTATGGTTTCGCAGTTCTACCCCATTACACTTTCTCTGATAACAACAACTCCAGTACCACACTTTACCTAACCAATAATAGCTCTCAATCACTTGAGCTAGAAATATACTTACATACAGATTCAGGCAACCTTTTGACTGACGATGGCAATGATTTGACCGGAAACATTAAATCTTGGGATGCTTTATCTGCTGTGGAGGCAACACAACCTTTTGGCCCATCTATTAAGTTGAGCATAAAAGCATATAGCACAGCGAAAGTTAAGCTAAAATCTTCAGAAGACAGTTCTGATTATACTGGCTACGGGAAACTTAACTGGTTTGCAAGGGATGTTACAGGCATAAGAGCGTTAGTTGCACATGCAAAAGTTACTTTAAATGAAGGTACTTCGTCAGAAAACAGTTACTCTGTTCACATTAACTAGTCATTAATGTTAATAAAAAGGCGTGGTGCTAAATGATGCCACGCATGTTGATATCATCACTAATTAAATCAATCTGCAATTCGTCCCAGATATTTCTACATCATAATAATGGTGCCACTACACTTTCACCGCTTAGCCTTAGTAGTGCACGTATTATCTGAATTCGAATGTCAGTGAACTATAAAACAAACGAATGGTATGAACGGCAACTAAATCATATCCGTTCATACCATTTTTATATTTAAACTGATTTACTGATAGAAGCTGGCTGACTAGTTTGTAACTTACTTATGTGTTTCCTACCATTTAAAAACATACCTAACCAAGTTTTTCTAACTAACAATTGGTAGCTTATCAGACCAACAAACAAGGTTATCAATGTGCTAATTACAAACTTTACTAAAGCTGGCAGCTCTAAGTTAATCAATGGCATTTGAATATAAATCAAGAGCGGAACATGGATTAAATAAATCCAGTAAGATGCATCTGAAATATAACGACTTAATGCACTTTCTTTGTTAAGAAATCTTGATCCTACTAAAAACATTAATCCAGTCCACGCTATGATCGAAAGCGTTTGCAGCATGCTTAGAACATAATGTGCAGCCCCTTCTGGCTCGAACTGCCCATGAATCGCAGCTTTCGTTACCGCCTCAATTGAGGGCGGGCTTGGCATTAAAAAGAGATAAAAACCAAAAGAGGCAATCGCGATAACTGCTAATGGTAAGATATATTTCTCAGCACGACTTATTTTTTCTCTGGCTTCATACAACCCGGCTCCAATAATGTATAAGCAGCCATAAAAGCCAAAAGACCAAACCTGTGGAATAAGTTTATCTGGCGGGGGAAAGGGAATTGACTGAAAGCTTAGTGAAAAAAATATGAGCAGCGGCAGAAGTACGCAAAAAAATAGCGGTGTCACGACAAAACTCAGTATTTTTTCATATAATTTGGGAGCTTTACTCAGCACCCAAAGTACGATGCAAAACTGCATCAAGTTCCATAAAAACCACAAATGCATGGTGCTTATTTTTGGTTCTTCTACTTCTTGCAGCACGCTAAAAATAGCTGGTAAAGGCTCTGCGAACGTAGCCCCCCATGTTAACCCGTGAATAAATGCCAGTATGCTTAATGGATAGAACACAATAAAAGGGAGTAATACGCGCTTGGTTCTATTCACAATAAACCCTTTGCTCGCGTATTTCGCTATAAGTAAAGCACTACAAAAACCAGCAATCACAAAAAACAACGGCATTCGAAATACATGAAGCCACATGGTTAAGTAGTCAAATAAAGGCGATGTTTTAGGATCTGCAGTAAACCAAATGTTATGATAGTAAGGCCCGTATGCGAGCGCAGCGTGAAATACAATTCCCAGTAGTAAAGCTATACTCCTGAGATTATCAATAAAATGAAACCGTTGACGTGCTTCCATAATTAACTACCCTGTTGTTATTTTAGCCACATTGTAACTAAAATATAACCAAGACTCTATTAAAAGCTCACACTATCTTTGTATTAAGGCGGCCCTACTTTTTAATAATTAAGAGTACTTTTGAACTTCTGACTTCCCTCTGGCTTACAAGACAAATTTTTACCTACAGTTACTTTTCTAATGGAACTCTTCATTAAATTAATTCAGTCACTCTAAGCTCTCAAAATCTCAGCACCTTAAACGAGTTCGCTGCTCTAATGTCTTTACCCCTTAATGTTGCGAGTAAGCAACAACACCGCAAGCGTCTCACCGACACACACAACTTTAACATATTGTTTTTAAATAATTAATTTGACCCAGGCTTTAGAGTAAATATACTACACCCCGCATAGAAGGACTATGCGCTGTATAATTTATAAAAGGAAAAACATGCTTAAAAAAGCACTAATTGCCACGTCATTACTTTTCACTGTATCAACGTTCGCAGCAACTGAAACACGAAGCTTAACACCTGTCGTAAAAGGTAACTTTCCACTTGCAATATCAGAATCTCAAGCGAATGGTTATGATATAAAAAATAAAAATATTGGCTACCTTGCCGACTTTGCTAAAGCTTATGTCGATATTTCTAAATATTTTACGAGCATTGACTCAGTATGTTTTGAAGTTGATACATCGTATTCTGGTCAAGGAATGACGCCAGGTGATGCTGGCGTGAGGCTGTATAGTTACTTTGTTTATAGCGATACATTTAGAGGGGATAATGGTCACGGAGGCGGAGCTAATTCGTTAGCTAACCCAACCTATAGCCAATGTTTTAGCGAAAGTGAAGGCTTTGCAAAAAGCTTTATACGCGAGGGTAAAATTGCCTTCACGCCATTCACTACTGACTCAAGCGTTAAAATTAGCGATGTGCGCGTTTCTATAACCGGTGAATCGAAAATCAGAGGCGAATTGCTTACGGTGAATACCAAAACACACGTATTAGGTACGCAAGTAGGTGAGCCGTTAAAGCATGCAGTTAATGCAAATACCACATATGCGCTAGAAATCTTTGATAACGCTGCAAAGTATAATGCTGCAGGTAATACTTACCGCTCCGTGGGCGTAAGTTACATTAACCAGCAAAATGATGCGGTAATAGCGGCCATTTCACCCAACGCGCCAACCTTTGTAACAACACAAGGCGAACTCTCATTATTTGTTGTTGGTGATGACACAACCAGCGAAGGTGAAATTATCATTAACGTTAAACAAGTAAACATCGACTAATACTAAGAAAGCGGCTATTCCAGCCGCTTTCTTACCTGAATTTAACGAGCTTATTTAGCCTCAACTGAGATTACTTATCCAAACCCAGCTTTTTGCCCTTAATTTGCTTACGCACATTCGCAATACGCGCTCGGTTTTTAGCTCTTGCTTCACCGCTTGCTTGGTTGCTTGGACGATTACTACGTGGCTGGCGACGCTGGTGTGATGGCTTGTTGGTTAGCTTTTTGATGAGCGTATCACGACTGCTCACTTCATAGCCCGGTAAGTAATAGCGCTTGATCTGTTGCTCGATCAACTGCTCAATATGTACTAGCACTTGTTCTTCTTCACGAGATACAAAAGAAATCGCTTGGCCCGAGTTACCTGCCCGGCCCGTACGACCAATACGGTGTACGTAATCTTCGGCCAAATAAGGCAAATCAAAGTTAACAACACGAGGTAAGCCTTCAATGTCAATTCCGCGTGCTGCTACTTCCGTTGCGACAAGTACACGGTACTTCCCTTCTTTAAACTCGCGTAAAGCTCTGCGACGTGCGCCTTGTTTTTTATCTCCATGGCATACAATCGCAGGAATGCCGTCGAGATTCAGTTCTTCCACCAGCTCGTCAGCTACATCTTTCATGTTGACGAATACCAACACTTGCTGCCAGTTCTTCTTACCGATCAGCTCCGACAATAACTCGCGTTTACGCGATTGCTCAACTGGGTATACAACATGGCGAACGGTTTCTGCCGTGGTGTTTTCTGGCGTCACTTGTACGTATTTTGGATGACGTAGCACCTTACTCGCAAACTGTTTCATCGTTGGCGGGAAAGTGGCCGAAAACAATAATAACTGGCGCTCGTCATCTACAAGGTCAATGACCTGCTGCATGTCACCAATAAAGCCCATATCAAGCATACGGTCAGCTTCATCCAGAACAAGATGTGTGACTTTTGCTAGGCTCAAGTTACCGAGGCGAATATGATCCAGTAAACGGCCAGGTGTTGCCACAACAATATCAGCGCCATCGCTTAGTTGTTGTGCTTGCCCTTCGGCACTGACACCACCAAACAGCGCAACCGTTTTAAGCTCTGTGTGTTTACTAAAAGCGGTGCAGTTTTGCGCGATTTGCTCGGCTAGCTCACGCGTTGGTGCAACTATTAAGGCTCTAGGGCTGTCAATTGACTCCCCTTCTATCAACTTTTGGATGATCGGTAGTGCAAATGCAGCGGTTTTACCGGTGCCAGTTTGCGCCGTTGCCAAAACATCGTGACCTTTACGCACAACAGGAATAGCGGTTTGTTGTATTGGGGTTAGGGTGTGAAAATTAAGTTCGTCTAATGCTTGTAACAGCAAAGGAGAAAAGCTAAAAGATTTAAAATTCATGGTAAAAACCTACGGCCAATACATTAAGGGCCGCAGATTATACGTTATTTGTGCTGACCTAACAAAGTTTTAGTAATGTTTCGTCAATTAGCACTGCTTTACTACCAACGATATCGGTTTCATTGAGTTCATTAATAAGGTCAATACCACGTGCTTGTTGTGCTTTGCTAAGAGGTACATAAGGTAAGCGGAACACAGGTTTTACCGCACCTGTCATGATCAATGCGCTATTAATGGCAATTGGGTTCGGCTCACAAAAAAGCCACTGCATCAGTGGTTGTAGTTGGGTATTTAGCTCGTTATTTTCTTTGTCCATCAACTGGCGGAATAAACCTGGCACAAGGTTTGATGTCACGGAAATAACACCATGAGACTGGAAGCAGTGACGGCTATCATGTGCCTCATCATCATTACCAGACCAACATGCAATCCCCTTCGATTCATAATGCGCAATACGCTCATTACCCGCACACTCTTTTACACCAATAAAGTTTTTATGCTGTGCAAGCGGCTCAATAACATCTGGTGTTAAGTCTTGCCCTGTACGACCAGGTACATTGTAAATAAATGCCGGTCCAATTTCTAATACTCGCTCAAAGTGTGTTTTAACGCCCTCAACCGATGTTCTGCCATAGTAAGGGTTAATTTGCAGCGCAGCATCCATACCCGATGCAAAGCCATATTCAGTTGCTTTCATGGCTTCGCGTGTGTTGTTGCTCCCTGTGTTACCAACAATAACTAATCTATCTGAAAATTTGTTCACACTATGGGCAATCAACATAAGGTGCTCTTCCCAATTCATGAGCTGCCCTTCACCTGTGGTGCCACCCACAATAATCCCATCAACACCCGCTTCAATTTGGGCCTCAACTAACGCATCGTATGTTGCCAGATCAATTTCACCAGCCATTGTGTAAGGGGTTTTTATTGCAGTAATTAAACTTGCTTGTTTTATGGTTTGGATTGTTCGCATCTTGCTCTTACTTTGGGGTTACAGAGTTTGCGCATTGTTTTACCATAATTAGCGGTATTATCCGAGTGCTAGCGCTATTAAATTTTTAAATTACAAGCTATTTAGGGCATGTTGTTCTTTACGGTGTGTTTTTACAGCAGTCATTCGGGTACTTTTGGCAAAGCAGAGTCTGATCGTATCGTTATTCTATGTAAATCAGGCGATAACCCTCTGTTGCTGATTTTATTATTGGAGTGCTTTGAAGGCATTTGCCGACACAACACACAACACACAACACACAACACACAACACACAACACACAAGCAATTCAAGGCATATTGAATACAACATTCAAGTTTATTTTTTGTTTCTACCTTACTTTGCTCGTCGGATATAATCTTTAACCTTTAAATAAACAGACCACATGCTTATCTAGCTGAAACATATCTTTGTCTTTTGCTTAATTCCTCATCGCGCTGTTATGCCTTAACCATCAATATTTTTCTTGTAAAAAATGAGAACATGATTCAAAATACAAGCACTGTATATTTAACCAGTACCACTTATGAGTTTGCTTAATTATCTAAATACATATTTCTATCGCACAGAAGAGCTTTGCCATGCACTAAAAATAGAGAGCGGACAGCTTGATGAGTGGCAACAAATCGGGTTATTTCCAAAACCAAGTTACAGCATTCAAAATCAAATCAAGTGCAGTTCTTTTTTGGGACTTTATGAATGTGAAGAATTCACTGACTATTACCCTAGAGGATGTGTGCAATGGGGGTTAGATTTACTTAAGCATAAAATCTCAAGTTCAGCACAAGCGTTTGAATTGTTTTATCAGCAATACTTACATGCATTAAGTAAATGCCAGCAGCAAGGTTACCTGTGCCAGGATGAACGCTTTAGTGAAGATATTACAGAGCAAGTACAAAGTGCTTGGCAACAGTATCTATGCAGTAAATATGGAGTGGTAAGCCAAAATGGTTTGATTGAAGAGTTGGTACATATTGAACTAGGCAGAGCGATTGTCGATGAAATAACAGAAGAGCGTAATGCTGCGAGTATTACAACTGAGCAAAGACCAGTTTTATTACAAACACTAAAGCTGCTTAATCGCGCTTTTAGCCACAGTGCTCAACATGAGCGAAGTCATTCTTTGCGCGAGCGATATATTGATTCCCTAGTCACCAAATACGATTTGTCACTCAAGTCATAGATGTTAGGTCAAATGCTCATTTCTAAATATGACTTATAGAGCAAATACGGGGTGTATTTGCTCATATTGATACTACCCTAAGCACTGTAAGACATAGTTAAGATATCTGTCGATAAACACTTCAAAACTATTCGGCTTTCTTCCCACTATACGTTCAAAATCAGTTGTAGGCATGAAATTTGTGCCATTACGGGTAAATTTGGTCATGTCTGCGTAGTACTGAGCGCCTTGCGCGTGCTGTCCATTTGCGACCATTAAATTAACATATTCTTGTGGCGTTAATTGCGTATAAACAAACTTGTTAGCATTATATGGTACGAGCACTTGGTTAAACTTATCTACAGCTTGAGAAAAGCTCATCGCCTCAGGACCTGTGATTGAATATATTTGCTGTTCTGGTAGATCCGGTTGTGTCATTAATGCTGCTGCAAAGCTCGCGACATCATAAATATCGATAAAACTGACTTTGCCATCTCCACCTGGAAAAATAAACTCTCTCCTTTGCAGGTGAAAAAGAAAATTTTGCATAAACCAGTCTGGGTAAATAATAGAGTAATTCAATGAGGACTGTTGAATTCTCTGTTCATATTGCCCATGCAACCGCACAAATTCGACGTCAGAGTTCACATCAGCAAGGGCTGATAAAACAATAAAGCGTTCAACCTTTGCAGCCTCCGCACAGCGGATAAAGGTATCTAATTGCTCCAAAAAGCCTGTATTCTCATTTGTAACCAAATAAACACTTTTAACACCAACCAATGCCTTTTCAATACTCGACTTATCAGCAAAGTCTCCAATGGCAGTCTCATATTGATTGTTAGCCAGCACTGTTTGCGCTTTGTACTGATTACGAACAAAAACTCTTGGTTTAATGCCCTGCTTATTCAATTCGGATACAACCAAAGAACCTGTGTTCCCTGTCGCGCCTGTCACTAAATACATATTATTCCTTAATCTCCACTCACCTTGGACGTTATATGATGTTCTAAACGTTTCCCTGCATCTTCAATAAAACCAGGAATATGTTGATAGCTCACCATTCGGTCAAAATAATCGCGCCTTGTCACTATCAAACCTTGTTTATCAAGCTGCAATTCAGAGACCATTTCATACACATACTCTTCGTCCTGTTTGCCTTGAAAGTAGATATATGAAGTCCAAAAAACGACTAAGTTATTTTCGTCTCTTATCACTTTATTAACTGTGGTCTTATTGATACCAATCACGTCTAACATTTGTCTAAAATAAGAGACCAGACTTTCCTTTCCAGCAACTTGAGCTTCAGGGTCTGAAAAGTAAACGTTGTCATTGTAAAACTGAGCAAAACGGTCCATTTTTTTCGCATCTAGCTCTCCGAGTGCAAGCGATAGCTCACTAGGCGTAAATGCTTTTATTTGAGATGCGTGGCCGAAGCCACACATCAAAAATAAAATTACAAAGATAGTAAATTTTATTTTCATAGTAAGGTTTAAGCCCTATTCAAGCTCATTGAAACATCGCCAGTTGCCTTTGATGCCTCAGCACTGAAGAACCAAGGAGCAAACAAAGTAACAATGAACAATGTCATGATGCCACTGATAAATAGAGATAAACCAACCAATGTACCTAAATCTACTAATGGTTTAAAGTCTGAGAACAGTAAAGCCACAAAGCCGATACTAAATACAAACACGTTCGCCATAATCGCTCTACCAGACACTAAAATAGCTGACTCTAGCGCTTCGTCGATTGCTACGCCCCGCTCCAACTCAACCTTAATCCTTAGTAAGTAGTGTACTGAGTAGTCAACAATACCCAATACTAGGAATGAAATGATAGCTGTACCGATATTTAGCTCAATTCCAAAGATAGCCATTAGCGCGAAGTAAACGATAACAGTACTGATCAGTGGTAAAGTACCGGCAACACCAAGTTTGATTGATCTTAACCACAAGCTCATTACAGCAACTACAGTAGCAAATGCTAGGAATACGCTTAGAGTTTGGCTGGTAATAAGTGCATCTAGCACGGCAGTCCAAATAATTGGTGTACCTGCAAGTTTAATTGAATAGCCTTCAGGTGTATTCTCTGCGAGCCATGGCTCTAAAGCATCTAAGAACTGCTGATAATCACTTGCAACCGTTGTACCTAGGGTATACAGGATCATCGTTTTAGAGAAGTCGTTGTTGTAAACGTTATTGATGTCAGTACCACCACTGTTTTCATACATAAGTACAGATTGGCGGATCAAATCTTCACCAGATACTGAATCACGGATCACTTCGCCATCTTCGTCTGTATATTCTAAAATTTCTACTTTTTCAGGCAGACGGTCATATGATGGGTCAAAATCATTCAAAGTGTAGTAGATACGACGCACATAACGTGCTGCTGAATAACTGAATGACACCTTTTCTTGTTCGTGGATAAACTTCTCTAGTTTATCAACAAACATCAGCGCATCATGTGTCATCGCACCGTTAGCACTGCCTGTGTCAATCTCTATCCAACCTGGGCTTGTGCCCGCAATATTATTGTTGATGAAGTCATCAGCGATACGGAACATGCTATCTTGTGCAAAGTATCCGCTACCCATATCGTCAACTTCAACGTGAGATGCGGTATAAGCTGCACCAATCATGAATACTGCAAATACGAAAGTAAAACGTGTACGGTGCTTCATTACTGGTTTCAAGCCACCAATCAATACGCGGCTGATCCAGTACTTTTGAGCAATCTTTTTATCATCAACTACGTTCTCTTTTGTCGCTACAACTTTACCTTTAAATAAAGCCAGTACCGCTGGGATTAATAGTAATGAAATGATCAATGCTGCAAACATACCAAATGAAATCAATAAACCGAAGTTACGTAAACTCTGAATTGCAGTAGACGTTGAAATCATAAAAGTAAAACATGTTGTCAATGTAGTAAGAATAACTGGAGACGCCATTAATATCATAGCGCGTCTCATCGCCAAGGCTCTTTCTTTGGTCACTTTTTTCTGGTGATAGTACTCAGCCATAACGTGAATTGCGTCTGATGAACAAATTGTGATCAAAAACACAGGTAAGATCGCGGTTATAATATCCATCGGGAAATTAGCCAGCGCCATGATACCCAGCGTCCAGATTGTACACAGTATAACGTTGAGTAGTGGCAATACCACACCCAAAATTGTTCTGAAGAATAGTGCTAATACAACCGCTATTAGTAACAATACGATTGGCAGTAATAAGCCAAAGTCATGATCAATTACCTGCTTTTGCGCAGCAAAGAATACAGGAACACCACCTACATACATTTCATCTTTGAACTCAGGATGTGCAGTTTGATAATCAGCAACCATCTGCTTGTAAGCTTCATAAGCACGAACTTGACCATAGGCATCATCTTCTAACAAGCTAAGCTCAACCACTAATAATGCGATTGTGCCTTCTTCATTAACAAAACCATGCTCCATCAACTCGTTGTTCATGATCGCATCTTTAACAATTTTAGGGTCTAGGTCGTAATTGTTAACTGTCTTTTGCGCAAATAAAGTACCGTATTCGTCTAAGAAAACGTTCTCTGTTGCAGCCATACCTGCCATTTCACGTACTGGGTCCAAACGTTCAGCAACTGTTTTTAGGAACTTTCGGTCCTGAAACGCCACGCCCCAATTGGCTGACTCTCGATATAACTCACGTGCAATCTCACCGTCGCTCTGCGTCAATCCACCTTCTAACATCTGATTGATACCATCAACAAGTGGCTGTACACCTTGATTAGCATCAGCAATGTACTGCAGCCATTCAACATCAGTCTCATCAACAAACATGATGCCTTTTGACTTTTCGGTTAACTCATAGATGGCGTTTAATGTTTGCGTATTGAATACTCCTTCCTTGTTATAAAATGCAACGAGGATTGAGTCATAAGTTCCTGTGAATTCATCACGCATTTCATAAATTGCTGAACGCGCTGGGTGCGTTTCAGGTAAGAAGTACGGGTTGTTGTCTTCACTCAGGCCGCCAATTGATACGAACAAATAGTAAGTCAAGCCTGCCAACGCTGCTAGGATTAGCAGTGGGTACTTGAAAACGAAATTTAAATATTTCTCCATCATATCTTATTGCTCTATTAGTTAAGTGTAATTGGTTTAAGCATTGCTACATCGGTATGGTTAATACCGCGTCTCAACTTGCTCTTTTTAAATGCTGATGAGGGCAAACCTACGTTATAAATTGTCTGGTGATAAATAACCTCAGTCACTTTATTTTCAACATGGTTTGTCATTTTACTTTTGGTGATTGTCCAGATGTCTTGAAGCTTTTCTACAGACACTGACTCTTGTTCTTTAAACGCGATATTTTTTGCATCAAAGTATCTTTGCTTAATGACAAGATCGCGTTCTTTATCAACCCATACGATCACTTTGTAGTAACCAGTTTTGTTGATAACGTCTTGATTAGTAGGTATACGTTCAATTTTCCACGCAGGGCGGCCATTTACAGTTTCTTCACCCAAAACTTTTGAATTGAAATCACCCACTCTGAGTTTATCTAGATCAAAGTATGAGAATTCGCTGCCCATAAAGGCACCACGTTTGTCTACAGGAGAAATACGACGAACTTTACGAAACGCTGGTAAGTACATCCACTGCTCATCTTCTTGCTGTGCTTTCTCTTTGTATGTCTTCATTAGAAAACTCACATCTCGCAAGTCTACCGGCGCTTGCACAGACATAACGCTGAACTCTTCATCATCGATATCTTTTTGCATCATGTACATCTGACGAGTATTGACCAGCCCATCTTGGAGGGTTGTTTTCAATGTCAGCTTAGAAACATAGTCCTCGCCATCGTAGCGGTCCCTAACCTTTGTCAGAATACTATTTGCATCAGATGCATGTGCAGCAGCACTCATCAGCAAAACTAAACTTATGATTTTCTTCATCGTTCATCCTTTTTTCTAGAAATAATATTTTATAGCTGCGTATAACCTATCTTGGTTCTGCAAGACTCCGTACGCGTTGCCTTGATCACCGTCTAAAACATCAATATTGAACGTAAGCAATATTTTTGAAGTAGGTCGATAAGTCATTTTGATTTGATATAGGCTGCCCCCGTTATAGCTATCAACATAGCTATATGCGGCTCTGGTAGTTAACATGCCCGCCATATACTCTCGCTCAGCTGATAGCGTGAGGGTATTTTCTGTCCTTTCAGCAATTAGGTTTTTCGAATAGCCAGAGATATAGTTTTGAGCAATTTGAAACGTGAAGTTCCAATCGATATAACGATAATCAACGCCTAATAGGCTTTGAATTTTATCTACAGACTTATAGCTAAAATCACTTCCCGCTTCCAAGATGTCCATTGAGTACGCGAACTCACCTCTAAATAAGTACTCTTTATATGGCGAGCTAATGGTTGTACCTAACATGGTATAGCGCTTTGTTTTAAGCCATTCATCTTGATTGGCGCCAGAAAAGGCTTCCATACCTAACGGGATCGGCGTGTCGTTATGTCCTGAAAATGCGAATAAACTAGCATCCGCACCCCACAAAAATGAACTTAACCTCATACCAACTTCGATAATTTCGTCTTTACTAATATCGACATCGACATAACCTGGAGTAGTCAATTCACCGCCTTGCGGCACAAAACGGTTTGATTGATAGCCAAGTAATGTGATCACATCGAGCGTTACGTCATCAGACAAAAACGCCTCGGCGCGAATGGCCGGAACACCAATTCGATATTCGTCCAAGTCGAATAATACTGAGTCCCTAAAATCAAGTGGGTTGATCACATCGACTAGTCGTAAGTCGTCCGCTTCGCCCCAAGCTACTGTCTGAACACCGAAGCGCCACATTACAGTCTCGGATTCCCAACCAACATATCCCTCATCAACGCGTAAACGATTTTCGTATACATCCTCATCGCGTTGCGAATAGCGTTCAGATTCAGACTGATAAATAAAGTCATGATAATAGGAGCCATCAAACTTAAATGAGAATGCATCACGTTGATATTCAGCCTCTAAGTCCAACGCAACTTGTCGTCTTGAGTCATAATTATCAACCAGATTGTGGCTATAACTCACCTCAAGCGCCGGTTGCACAAACCAAGAAGCCTGACTACTCGTGCTCAATAGCATCAGTGTTCCAGCGACTACATACCGCACCCTTCACCTCCATCAATTACCAGTGACTGAGCCGTTATCATTTTTGCTTGCGGTGAGAGTAAAAACGCGACACTAGCTGCAACATCCTCTGAGCTAACAAATTGGCGCAAAGGGATCCGTTTGCGTATTTGGCGTAACATCGCCTCAAGCTCGATCCCTGTCATATCTGCTTGCTTTTGTACTTCGTTACGAAGCATTGGGGTATCAACCCAACAAGGCAAAATTGCATTAACGTTGATTTTTCTTCTTGCTAAATCCAACGCAAGTCCTTTCATCATGCCTAATAAGGCGTGCTTAGAAGTACAATATGCCGTGTTTTTTACCTTGCCGACTAAACCTAAAATCGACGATATGATCACAATGCCGCCGCCATTATTCATCTCATCAACCAGCAGTGACAGGAGCCTTTGCGAAGACAATAAATTGGTTGATACAACCTTATCCCAAACATCATTGTCAGAAATTTCATTTTCGTCAGCGACACCATGGCTTATCACCACAGCGTCTGGTTTACCGAGTTCACGCAATATCCAGCTTACTTTTTCTTGCAACGCAGCAAAGTCTCGTAAATCGCAAACTAGAGGCACCAAGCTCTCAGGTGATTGAACTGAGTTACTCAGCTCGCCAAGGGCCTTTTCGTCAATGTCCATAGCAACTACTTTAGTGACGCCTTGCTCAAGAAGCTGTCGGCAGGTCGCCGCCCCAATTCCTTTTCCTGCGCCCGTTACTACTGCTAATTTCATCGTACTCATACCAGCATCATCCCACCATTCACTTCAATGATCTGTCCAGTGACAAACTCATTTTCGGGATCTGCAAGGTACAATACTGCCTTTGCAATATCTGAAGGCTGGCCAAAACGTTTTGTTAATACTTTCTTCTTAAGGTCGCCACCTCTATCCGCCAACAGATCCTGTACCATATCCGTCTCAATCACACCGGGTGCAATACAGTTCACTCGTACCTTCTTCCTGCCTACCTCAACGGCCAGCGCCTTAGTAAATGACTCCACGCCCCCCTTACTCGCGGCGTAGCTAGCTTGCCCTGGGTTTGCTTTATGCGCAGAAATAGATGAAATGTTAACGATATTCCCGCGTTTTTTAGGCAGCATCAGCTTGAGTGCTTCACGGCTGCATACCATCGTCGCAACCAAATTCACTTGAATAACCGTCAATAAATCTTCGTCTGAAGTACTAACCAACAAATTATCTCGAGTTAAGCCCGCACAATTGACCAGCAAGTCTAAGGTGTCGAACTTTGTCGCAAACGTATCGAACATACTCGGGATTGCGCTGATATCGTCCAAGTTTCCTTCAATCGCAAGCGCTTGTACGCCCAGCTCATTCAGTTCTGAAACTAACTCATCTGCTACGGCCTTATTACGGTAGCAAAACGCAACATCATAGCCCGCTTGCGCTAAAGACAAGGCAATACCTCGGCCAATCCCTCGAGTAGCGCCAGTCACAAACGCAGTTAAATTACTCATGTTTTTCTCCTTACATCGAGTTTTCGACTTTCGCCTGAGATAGCGAGAATCCGTGTTTGTCAGCCATATCTAAAATCTGATTGACTTTGCTTTTGCTTAAGTCACCGTAAGAGTAATGCTGTTCAGTACCATCTAAACCGAGCAAAATTGTTTCCGCCATACACGCGTAAACCTCACCAGCATTAAGATAAGCCCGAACATTTTGAGCTAAACTCTCTTTATGTGGCGTCGCCACAACCCCACCTCGGATACATGTAATGTCCGGTCTTTGTGCCAAAGTTGCTTCATCAATATTATGTGGCACTGATACATCACAAATGATTGTGTTTTGCTGCAGCAGCTCGGGTTCAATGAATGCTTGTGACGCGTTTGTGGCACACACGAGTAACTCGCAGCGACTAATTTCACTTAGTTCGTTTGATAACTTGATCGGCGCATTTTCTTGTCCATCAAACAGGGCAAATATTTGCTTACCAATCGTTTTGTCACCCGGTAATTGCTCAACCCAACGACTTATTTCAGGGTTTTGCATAAGTACCGACCCCATTTCTGTTTGACGACCAGATATCAGATCTTCAAATACATCCTGATAAATTGATTCAGCAGCCTTTTGTAAGCGATTCAATGAGCCGCTACGGCCACTACCAATAAGTACAAGTTGTGGTGTTATCTCAGTCATCATCGATGCGTAAACGGTGCCGATGTTGCCTGCAGCGCCAACTATCGCCGCGCGTTTAACTTGTCGATCTACTGAATCTAAATGAGATTTTACTGCTTCAACTGACATACCTACCGTGAGTGAATTACCTGTCGTCAAAGTGATATCTGGTGTTCTGATTGATTTACAATTATTGGTTACAACGGAAGTAAACATACCTAGGCCAGCAACTGAACAGCCATCAGCCTTTGCAGCGCTTACACGCTCATCAACCGCATAACGAATTTGTTCAAGCTCATTGTTTTCAATCATGGTTGAAATTTGTGCTGAAGTGATCCCAAGTGGATACATAACAAATTCAACGCTATTACCTTGTTTCGAAGTGAACTTTGTGTGAGAAAGCGGTGCAACACGTAAGTCAAAGTCCATCTTATTCATCAGATACTCAACTTCCTCAAATGAAACCTTTGCCATAGAAGGCTCTACACTGAACATATCAGCAGGTGATATTAAGTGATTGATAAAGGCAACTTTCACTGTGCAATTCGGCTTTTCGCTAACAGGGTATATTCCTCGGTAATCTTCAGGTTGATTTCTTTGTAATCGATTATCGAAGCCTTTTGATAGGTAGCGGATCAAGAAGTATGCATCTTGGAAACGCAATGTTTTACATAATTGCTCGAAGGCCTGAGCAACCCTCTCAATTCCTTCATCCGTTAAGCATGCGCTTGGTTCAAGTCTTATTACATTTGGCGCACTAGCTGATGGCGCTACACGGAGTTGATGTTCGTTGAACATAAATCCAGCAACAATGTATCCCAACGCATTTTGATAAGATATTGAACGCAAGCTTGAAGACTCGGCATCATGCAACGGTTTAAGTTCAACACCTAACAGCAAACCACGCCCTCTGACATCAATGATGACATCTGGAAATTCAGCTTGAACCTGCTCTAAACGCGTTTTTAGTTGCGCGCCTCTTTGCTGAATTCTTGATAAAATAGTCCCTTCATCTGCATGCAATCGCTCTACATAAGCTCTTGCGATTTCAGCTGAATGTCCATCTTCACCAAAAGTTGAACTTTGCATTAAATCGTGGCCCACGGCGTAACGAGACTGCTTGATTGCAACCAAGCCTATTTTAGCAATACCGCCACCCAGCGCCTTAGACAGAATCACATAATCAGCTTTCAATCCGATATGATGACCCGCTAAAAACTCACCACTACGCCCTGAACCACTTTGGATCTCATCAGAAATAATTGGGGCACCGAGCAACTGAGCTGCTGCATGCAACTGTTGCGCGTGCGCGCTGGTTAAGCAATGAACACCGCCTTCACCTTGAATTGGTTCAACAAACAAGCCACTAACCAATTGCACAGTTTCCTCGCGCATAGAGGCTTGTTCATTATTTACACGGACTTTAATCAGTTTATTATTGAGTTCATCAAATAACGCTTGAACTTGCTGTTCAATGTTGTCCGTATCGATAAATTGAGACGTTAATCCCATATGCTGGAACGGGCCTCTAAACCCTAAACCGTGAGTCAGTTGAATTGAACCGCTCAACTTGCCATGAAAGCTATGTTTTAAAGCAAGATAAAGCGGCTGCTGACTCATAATTTCACGGTTATAGTCACGCACCTTATCAGCCAGTGTTTTAGCCGTAAGTGTTTCGTCTTGTAGACCTAATTTTTGCTGTAATTCTGTGCCTAGATTCAGCGCTTTATCGCCTTGACGTGCTAAGTTAGAAAGCGCAAATTCAATTTCTTTTGAAATATTCTGATTGTGCTGAGTTCTTGCAAGTTCAGCATGTTTAATCGCCACTTCAACCGCTTCAGCGCCTGTAGAACAAAACGAAAATAAAAAGTCATTATCGCTCTGGGTTTGCGCTTTTATAATCGGATTAAGAACAGCGGCAAGGTTTGCTGAGCTGCTTCTGACGGCAAATTGATCATTGAATGGTCTTTGCTCAAGATAGTTACTCGTTGCTACTTTTGTGAGCTCAGAGTCATTATGGCCTAAAAGAACAGCGCCATAACCACCAAGCAAATCCAGAATTTCTACTTCTGTTGCTGTGTCAGTATCGTAATAAAACAGTTTATCTTGATCTGCACGGTGAAACTCAACGTCTAGCCCCATTGTTTGTAGCGCCTTGTGAAGCGAAGGCTTACAGTATTTTTGATAATTATTCATGTTAAACATCCTGAGATACGATTACTGACGAAAAATGGTCGTCCTTGCTACCGTTAAGTACTACGAGTAATGTGTTTTTATCTTGTCGTTTTTCAAGCAACGCCGCATGAAGGAGAGTCAAGCAACTATCGCAGCCACGAGCGCCAGATATTGATTTCATGTCAGTAAGGCTCACATTATGAAGTTGGCCAAACTTTTGCTGTACGGCTTGTATCTGCTCACTACTGTTTAAATCAATCACAACCTCAACATTAGTATTAATATCAATAATTTGGTCATGAATTTGAGCTAAGACATTGTCCAGTGAGTAGCCACTAATACTGTCTTGTAAGATGCCGAGAATAGGCAGTCCATTGCTTTTAGCGTACGCTGAATTTTGCAAAATAAATGACACAGCACCGACGTCAACCTCGTTCAAGTTGCTTGTTTTATTGTCAAAATAGTTTTGTACAAAATCTTCATCACACCCCGCGCTGACTACCACGGCACTTTGACAATACTCGTCTTGAACACTATGCATTGCCTCAAGTAATGCAGCAGAGGAGCCTGCGCTATCACGAATTAACGCAGCACAGTCACCACGGATCCCAAAATGTAAACTCAAAATCGCTAACAGGTTGTTACTTAGCATTTTGGTCACTACAAATGGGCTAATTTCCTGCCCGTTCCATAAGTCGACGTAAGCTTGCTTTTCATTATCTGGAAGTGTGTTACTCAATGTATTCGTAAATTCACGTAAGTGTGGATTTAAGTAGCCATGCTGACTCGCGTATATCCCAATCTGATGCTGCTCATCATCTAGCTTAATATTTGCACTCGTCATCGCAGCGCCTGCCACAGCAATAGCCGATGCAGCAGAATCAGACATATAACGCTGAAGTCTTCTATTCGCTGACGGTATCTGCTCTAAAATATCTTCGGCAGTTGAAAATACATTCCCGAAATCGCCAGTAGGGAAACTTGCCGCTTGGCTAACAATTGCAACTGAATTACTATTTGACATCTTGATACACTCCAAAGATCACCGAAGCGTTTATCCCACCGAAACCAAATGAGTTAGATAAAGCGTACTGCATTGGTTTTTCACGTAGTTCCGTCGCATAATTTAGGCGACAATTTTCATCCGGTTTTTCTAAATTAATTGTGGGTGGAACACATTGTTCACGTAGCGCTAGTATCGTCGCTATCGCCTCTGGTGCACCGGCTGCGGCAATCCAATGGCCAATCATTGATTTTGTGGAAGACACAATAATGTCATTCGCATGGTCAGCAAAAACGGCTTCAATAGCCTTACTTTCGATCACATCATTCAGCGGCGTTGATGTCCCGTGCGCATTTACATGGCCTATTAAGTCATGGGATAGGTTGGCATCTGCAAGTGCGCTTTCCATCGACGCGATAGCACCTAAACCGTCCTCATGAGGGGCTGTCACTTTATAAGCATCTAAAGAACTGCCGTAACCTGTTACTTCACAATAAATCTTAGCCCCACGAGCTTTTGCTGACTGCTCACTTTCCAAAATCAACACCGCACCGCCTTCACCTGCAACAAGCCCTGAGCGATTTTCATCAAAAGGACGACACAGTTGTTCACCATGGCGTACCGACGTACTGGTTGCACCAAGAGAAACTAGCGCACTCATAGTTCTTAAGTTGAACACTGAATCTGCACCGCCAACAATCATGATATCGGCTTCGTTTCTACGAATCGCTTTCATACCCACACCAATTGACTGTGTAGCACCAGCACAAGCACCTGTTAGATTAATTACGGGGCCATTGACAGCGTATTCATTTGCAAGTCTGCTTGCCAATGCATCATTGCTTGAACGAAAACCACCAAGCCTACTCACCACTTCATCACGTTTTTCAACCAACTCGGCAACTGGATTTTGCGCATCAATTTGCATTAACGCTGCCATCGTTTCATTATCGGCATCAGCCACACCGCTACATACACAGACACCCAATGTTTGCGAGGTTGCTGATGAGTCAATTTTTGAATCTTGCACAGCGAGTGCCGCTGCTATTTGCGCAAAAATCACTCTACGTTCAACACTTTTACTCGTCTCAAAATAGCTTTCGTACGCCCCTCTTAATTTTTCAACATCAACTGGCGCACCATACTGAACAGGAAACCCATCTACACCGGGGTATTGCCAAGACTGAATTGCGCCCTGACCATTTTTAAGCGCATTCCAGAATTCGTCCAAATCAGTTCCATAAGGACTGACAATCCCTATGCCCGTTACCACTACCTTATTCATGTTCATTTTTCACCCCAGACAATACGAAGCAGCTGAATTGGTTTTCAGTTCCAAACACCAAAACCAAGCATCCTTTTGATTTGCCTTCTTGTTCTTCATTCGCCTTTTTCAAATCGAGCAGCGACAAGTTAATACAAAGCGGGACCGAAGCCGCACCAGCAAAACCGACCAAATCTTCTGTAAACTTTGGTGTAATCGTTGACCAACATTCCTTAATTAACGCTGTAATGGCTTCACGTTGAGGTAAGCCACCTACCACCATCACTTCGTTCAGTTCAACATCATGCACGTCTAATGCTGTGTAAACTTTATCCATGACTGGTGACAATGACAGTCCATTTGGGAGATTACGTCTGTGGTGATAAATAACTTGAGCTTCTGCATCTTTTGGTGACTTATCTAAGACAAAAAATGATGCTGCTTCAGTTAAATTGATCTCGTCGTAGCGGTTCCAATAATCTTCATTTGATAGGAAATACCAAGGTGATACTTTTTGACTACCACCTCCACATAGTGCCTTGTCGATGCGACCTTCTTCCATGTCATAAATCGCTTCAATAAACGCATTACTTCCACCATCCTGCATAGGCGCAAAACAGCAATTGCTGCCTGTGATATTAAACATTTGAGAGACGTGACTAGTCGCGGTAGTATTTAATAAAATCAGCCCTGTTAGTGGCTTGCTATTATTGAGTTGATACTCACTCAATGCTTGGAACTTTTCCTTTGCATTTATATATTCGTATTCTTCCTCTTCGTCGCAGTCTACCGCGCCCAAGCTAATGTAAAGCCCAGTACGAGCACCATCTTCTGGGTCTATATGTTGTTCTTGCCCGGTCTTTGCTGCAGCATAAACAACCCATTGCGATTGTCGCTCTGTGGTTTTTTTAACCATTCTGTCGGCATTAACAGATTTGAGATTTACCTTTCCTATCACAGCGCCATATGCTGTGCCTTCGAGATCCCACTCGGGTAACTTTTCAAAGGTGAGGCGCGATGCGGCACTGGCAATATCCGAAAGCGCTACACCTTGAGGAAGTAATGAGTAACCGTGCTTAATGTACAACTTATTTCTCCTTAACCTATTGTCCTAGCATTTAGCAGATATAATGAGGCTCGCGTTCTGACCACCGAAACCAAAAGAATTACTGAGCACATGTTGAATTGGAGACTTAACAGGCTCTGTGACAATATTTATTTGTTCTTCTTCTGCGCTCGCCGCTTGATAGTTGAGAGTAGGAAGTAAAATTCCTTTGTTTAGCATTAATACGCTCAATACTGCCTCAACGGCTCCACTTCCAGATAAGGAGTGGCCCAACGCAGATTTAGTTGAAGACACAGGTATTTCATTGCCAAATAACTGATTAATTGCTCGCCCTTCAGCGATGTCATTGCTTTTAGTCGCAGTACCATGAGCATTAATGAAATCAATATCACTCGCATCGAGACCTGCATCCGCAAGCGCTTGCTCCATAACTGAAAAATAAAAGCTACCATCCGGATCACTGGAAGTTATTTTGTTTGACTCGCTGTCTCTGCTTCCGCCCGATATATATGCGAGTATATTTGCGCCGCGGGCTTTAGCGTGTTCGAGTTCCTCTAACACAAGAAAGCCAGCACCATCGCCTAACACAGTTCCTGCGCGATCTTTATCAAATGGCCTACATACCTCTTCAGCACTGTTATACTCATTCATGTTTAATGCACCGATGTGCTTAAAGACGAGATTCCAAAGTGGTTGAGAACCTTGATCAGATGCACCACACAACGCCACATCTAGATGACCACTACGAATACGTCTCATACCGGCTATAATGTTTGTTGTCCCAGCAGCACAAGCATCTGCATACGCAAATGCAGGTCCACTGAATCCCAATTCTCGAGATATGCTTTTCATGACTTGATCAGGCTTGTACCATGACTGAAGTTCATTAATACCTTGCTCATTGGGCATAATATTTTGACTCTTTGGATCATATTGATTCCAAAGCTTGTGCAACAATTGAGGGGACATAAGGTGCTTGTGGACACCGTAAAATAATCCACATCTACGCCCAAGCGCAGCAATATCTACTTGTGCTTCGTTAAGCGCAGTTTTAAGTGCGTGAAAAGCCATTTTGCCACTAGTATTGACTTCATTTGCGATGTTTGGATACAAGTAATCCAGTGTGGAGATTTCATCGTCTGACACTGAACAAGTCGCGATGCCATCAATACCTAAAGCAGCAATACGCTCGTCGTATTTAATAAAAGAGGTTTTTTCTTGTAATGTGCTAAAGAGCATTTCAGGATTAGCACAGCCTGGGATATACACTCCAACACCAGTTACTACAACAGTTCGCATTCCAAATCCTTGTAGAGCAAATTAAAAGTCATCAGCAACTAAATGCCGCTGATAACTATGGTTGAATCAAATAAATACGAACGTGATCAAGCAACTTCTAAGCTTAGGAAGCCTTCGATATATTCCTTAACAGCTTTATCGCCGTTTTTAGATTCGTGTTGCGCGACAAATTGACATAGGTTAAGCCAGCTCTTCAACGTGTTGTTTTCAAGTACGTCATTCACATAAGTACCCGCTTTAACATCATCAGTAGAGTACTTATTTGGACCCTGACATAAAAGCTCAGCACCCAACTCTGTTAAACGACTTGATTCAACGAATGATTCATCGCTCATTTCTTGAGCCATAACTAAGATTGTTTTTGCTGGAAGTTTGATCCCAAACGCCTTACCTAGCGAAAAAGATAGATCAACAATATCCAATGAATCAGCACCTAAATCATTGATTAGAGCGTCATCAATACTAATTTCGCTTTCTTCAAGATCGATAACTTCAGCGGTGATTTCAATGATTTTTGATTCTGTAATTTCCATAGTAATTTTCCTTATTCAGAAACGGTTGATTTAAGATGGGCACAAATTAGGTCACTTGACCAATAATGTCAACAGGTTGATGCAATAAATTCGATAAAGTTAACAAAAGTGAAATGTTATTTTAATTTTGCATGAAGCAAAATTGTGCCCATATGTCCTATTTGATGCATCAGTAGAAGCGCTTTTTTTGTCCAATAAATCTAGATGCTGAAAGCGTTAAATTTCGAAAATAGTATCAATGACAACTTTATTACATCACATTCTCGAAACTGCCAAAGTAGTCGATTTATTAATATATTTATATTAATCAGTAGATTAATCATAGAAACACCGATTAACCCTATTGAGAGTCTCAGTTTTAGAAACACTCAAGGGTTAGTACCTCTTTAAGATAAAAAGTAATTCGAAATCAGTTGTCATGACGACGACGAATAGGATATGTTATGCCCCTTGTAAAAAGCCGTACAAAAAAGTAACAAATATTTTTTTTGGTTATAATGCAAATTTATAGGGGAAATAGTGGCAATGAGAGTTGAATCAAATAAAGAGATCATCATCAAAACGGCAACTAAGATGCTAAGTGAGAACGGTAGTCATGGACTCACGCTCAGAAAAGTGGCAGAAAAAAGCGGCGTTACCTTAAGCAACATTCAGTACCATTTTGGAGATAGAGATGGGCTAATTGTCAATGTCATCGACTCATACCTTGAGGTTTGCCTAGCTCATATACGAGATTCGATTAGAGATTTAGATGAAGATAACTGCCATCAGGAAATCAAGAATTTCGTGCGAAATTTGCTTTCTTTTGAAGATATTCAGGACTGGTGCCAAGTATTTCGGGAAATATGGGCTATTTCCTATCGTTCTGAGAAATTGCAAGCTAGCTTGGATGATTATTACAGACGTTGTGGTATTGAACTGGAGTGTCTACTTACGCCACTTGGTTTTGAAGAACAAAAAGTAAAAGAAATCGTGTCCCTTTTGATCCCATTAATTGAAGGCTTTTCTATTACGGCGAACTCGCTACCTTTGGAAAAAAAACAAGTCGAAGATTTAATCACTAGTCTACTGTTTGACTAGCTAGCTCGAAAACTGAAGTTTCAGCTAGTTGAATCGATTTGTTTAAATTAGAGGTGTGCCAATCAAGCAAGAGAAATTAATATTTTCATAAAGCTTATATAGCAATTACTTCATTGACATAAAATTACATAACCTCAAACAAGTTATGTGTTCCTCTAGATACCCGCCAAAGCAGGTTTAAGTAGGCAAACTATACTTAATTGCTCCTAAAGTGCCATCATAAATACATTTTGGCTCATAATGATTGCTCAAAATGTGCTCGCATAATTTCAAACGCTTTTAAAACATCAAGCTGACTCTTACACAGTCCATCATACCAATTATCAAATAACTCATCTTCTTGCTCGCTCAAAACCACATATTGCGCCAATAGTTCCAATACATCGGCGTGCGTACATGCCAGAGAATCTAACATCGTATTCAAAGCTGAGTGGTCTTTATTTTTCAATGTCGCAATGACGCTATTGTCTAATTGATCGTGTTGCTCCGTCATAGCGGCTCCTTTTTTCTTATTAGCCTCTTATTTATATCAGGCTGACGACGAATAGCCAGCCCCAAAATGAACGGATGCTCAAGATTCAAACAGAACATTCAAAAAATTCATAATACTGCGCAATTACTGCCCATACGTACCTCTAGGTCCAGGCGCTACTTAACCTCAGCTGCGGATAAGAGTTTTGATAACTCAGAAGAGAGAAATTACAACCCCTTCAATCTCCAATGACGATGTTTCGCTTAATATCAAGGCATTTTCATTTGTAATAGCGAGCTATTACAAATGAAAATAACGAAGAGAGTGAGTGAAATAGCTTTATTGGGCAAATTCTCTTATATGCAGCTGAGGTTATTTATGCAACTAACCAAAGATAAGATCCCATACACTCGGCGGTTCATGTAGCTTATGATACTCTTTGCGTAACGCATCAACCTTTTTAAGTCGTTGTTTTGCCTCGACCATTTTTCCTTGTTTTGCAAGATGCTCACTTTGTTCTACCACTTTTAGGACTTCACTGAGGCCTTGTAAGGATTTATCATGTAAACCAGTTTTAAATTGATGCTTTTGGCTTTGCGCAAGGTACTGCTTGAAAAGCGCTATTTGCTCTAGCATGTCAGTTTTCGACTCGCTTTTAAGTGCGCTTTTAAAAGCATGTCCCATGTTTTTCATCGTGACTTCTAATTCACTCGACTCTTTTGCGTGCGTAACACCGCAAACCAATAAAATTGCTAAAAATAAAACTTTATGCATAACCCCTCCCAAAAAGCTCGGCTGCATTATAAATGTGTTTTTGGCTTGATACAAAAGCACCTAGCATCGACACAAAAGTCGCCCGCCCTGCACATTTATTTTTTTGTGCCATAATAATCACTTAGTTAAAGATTTTGTCTGAGGTGCGTGTTGATCAAAGTGTCATTGATGACCCTATTATTACTGTTAGCCCCTTTAGCCTGTGCTGCTGAGCCCATTAAAGTAACTTTTGTGAACCCAGGCTTTTCACAAGAGAACCCTACCGGTAATTTTTGGAAAAATGTATCAGCTTTTATGGATGCTGCAGCAGATGACCTAAATATAGAGCTAACCACTTTATACGCTGATAGAAACCATATTGTGATGAAAAGCATGATCAAAATGGCATTAACCAGAAAAGACCATTACCTCATTTTTGTCGACGAAAAATCGGCGGTATCACAAGCTTTACTCGCCTCTAAAGAAGTTCATAATCGAATCGTCTTTTTACTAAACACCCCTGATAAACAAACCTTGATCCGTCTCAAAAGCAAAGGGTTCGGCATTTTGGGTTCGATAGTCCCAGACAACCACCAAGCTGGCCGTTTACTGATTCAAAAACTAGATAGTTTAATTATAAAGTCGAATAAAAACCCTACAGTCAATGCATTAGCACTGCTTGGCGAATCGGCGACTGATGCTGCTCGGCAACGTGAACAGGGATTACTTAGTTACAGCAATCGCTCACCGAACTTAAAACTCCAACAACGTGCTAACGCTAATTGGTCCGAACAAGAAGCTTACACGGTTACTAAAGGTCTATTGGCTCGTTTTACACAAACCAAACTAATCTGGGCTGCCAACGATGCCATGGCCAAAGGCGCAGCGCGAGCAGCCAAAGAGCTTTCATTACGAGACTACATATACATTGGCGGAATAAATTGGGACGAAGAACAAGATCTGTTACTTGACGCTTCAATTGGAGGACACGTTACACTCGGTGCACTTTTGTTGGTATATCTAAACGAGCATCACAGCGACAATAGCCATGTAATTGGCCATCGAAAAATCCCTATTTTTAAAGTCTATGAGAAAAAATACGCGCCGTTATACAATGCTATACACAGTGGAAAAATCGATAAAATTGATTTTCGCTATTTTTCTCGCTTGCATACCACCCCAGCACCGAAGGCGTTTACACTTGATAGTCTAACCAACCTATTAAAATGAATTTATATGTTTTTTAATCAGAAAATTAACTAGTCATTGAGTGAAAACACAACTTTGAGCAATTTTTATCCAATCAAATTCTGCATTTTGACAAAACAAATCCCCCAGCAAAATGTTCAAAAAACAAACTATTGACATAGATCAAATTACCTGTTTTATTTACATGCGTTAACAACATGTAATAAAGGTAACTTAAAATGAAAAAAATAGTTTCTAACAGCGTAAAAATGTCTCTTCTTTCTGCATGCGTTGGTGCTGCCCTTTGTGGTACTGCATCAGCAAATGATGAACAAAGAGTTATTGTCACCCTAAATGACAACGCTATCAATACATTCCCAATTTCAACTAGCAAGGCGCAAGCCACTGAATATAAGCTTCAAACGCTTACCGCTTTTGCTCAGCAAGTAAGCACAGAGCCAATGACAACGCTGCCAAGCGTGAATGCTGTTGTTCTGAATGTCACTCAGCAGAAGTTAGCAGAACTAAAAGCAAACCCTCAAGTGGCAAATGTTGAGATTGACCCCAAACGCTTTTTAATGGCTGAATCAACACCTTATGGTATTAACATGGTACAGGCTAATCAGCTTGCAGATACCATGAGTGGCAATCGTAAAGTGTGTATTATGGATACAGGCTATACCTTAAACCACCCTGATTTGCCAAGCACTGGTATTACTGGCGATGATGGCTACGGCTCAAATGACACAGGTAATTGGTACAACGATGGTAACGGCCATGGTACTCACGTAGCAGGTACAATTGCTGCTATTGGTGGCAATGGTCAAGGCGTGGTAGGAGTTAACCCATCAGGTCAACTTGGTTTGCACATTGTGAAAGTGTTTAACGACCAAGGCAATTGGGCATACGGCTCAGATCTAATCAAAGCAATTGAACAGTGTGAAGCTGCTGGCGCAAATGTAACTAGCATGAGTTTAGGTGGTAGTGGTAGCTCAACGGCTGAGCGCAGTGCATTCCAGCAAAGCTATAACCGTGGCATGTTACACATCGCTGCAGCAGGTAACAGCGGCAATAGTAGCTTAAGCTACCCGGCATCCTATGATGCGGTTGTGTCAGTCGCTGCTGTTGATAGCTCTGAAAACAAAGCGTCTTTCTCACAATACAATGCACAAGTTGAAATCGCCGCACCGGGTGTTGGTGTTAACTCAACTTGGAATAACAATGGGTATAGATCAATCAGTGGTACTTCAATGGCAACACCGCATGTGTCAGGTGTCGCGGCGCTGGTATGGAGCCACTACCCTAATTGTACAAACGCAGAAATTCGTAAAATATTAAACGATACTGCGAAAGATAAAGGCGCGGCTGGTCGCGACACTTCATATGGCCATGGTATCGTGCAAGCAAAAGCGGCTTATGACTTTATCGCTCAAAATGGCTGTAGTGGCGACCCTGTAGGTGGGCCAGTTGCAAGCTTTAGTTTCAGCGTAAATGGTCAATCTGTTAAGTTCAACAACACATCGAAAGATGCTCGCAGTTATTCTTGGCAGTTTGGTGATGGTGCAAGCAGCACAGAAATGTCACCTAGCCACACATATGCAAGCGCGGGTACTTACCAAGTAACGTTAACTGCAACAGATGGTAACAAATCAAACTCAGTGACTAAATCAGTACAAGTGGGTGACGTAACCCCTCCTGGTTGTGATGGTGTCGCACAATGGTCAGCTTCAAAAATGTACCAAATCGGCAATCAGGTCGCTTACAAAAACTACAAGTACGAAGCAATTTGGTGGTCACAAGCAGCTCAGCCAGACATCTTCAGCAACGTTTGGAAACGTGTAGGTTCTTGTAAATAAAAACCTTATTAGCGCCCACCTGTGGGCGCTTTATTTCACTAACATAGCGCTAAAGAACAGTACAAATGCAATGCCACTTAACTGCTTCTTACTAAGTCGTTCTTTGTACATAAAAACACCAATCAAAAGCGCACTGGTAATACCGACCGCCCTTTTTAACCCTTCCACAATACCCGGCTGAAGTTGCGTAATAGCAATAAACTGCAAGATTAATGCGCACGCTAAAAAGCCCGCCGATAGCAACCACCAAGCCGATTTACCCTGTACTTTCTCTGTGTTTAGCTTTACACGCAGTAGCAATCTGGTCGCAATCAAGATAATAAAAGTAATATAGGCCGCATGAAATTCTTTCGAGCTATATTGCAAACAAAACTTATCAAGCACAATACAGCCCCCCCAACAAAATGCAGCTAGCAACGCCTGCCAAATACCCTTCTCATTGGTTTTAAATCTGCCACCCAATACTAAAAAGGAGCTAATCGCTATACCAATGATCCCAATACATTGATAAATGCTAAGCGGATCAGATAACCAAACCCAAGCAAACAACGCCGAACAAACTGGTGTGAATGACATCATCGGTAAAACAACAGCCAGCTTTCCTAGCGACAATGCCCTGATAAATGCAACACTGCCTATCGCCCCCATCAAACCGCTCAAAGTGGCAACCCAATAATAATTGCTTGATGGAATGCTCGCGCCACTTAACAACCACATCGTGACAAAAATAGGTAATACCAACGAGCTAAAAATGACAGACATGAAAGGTGCACTGAATGACTTAGAAAGCTGCTTTCGGCATGTATCAAATCCAGCCCAACATAAGGCACTTATCAATGCAAAAATCATAGGTTTCTCAAATTGCTCAAAGCCGATTGCGATTGTTCTAGCATATATTGATTAATTTTGAAGTGCTCCGGTTTCCAACCCATCAAAAAACGGTGGAAATCTGCCCACACAAAAGGCCATAAAGTTCGCCACACGTGCTCTAAATGTGTCACTTCATGTTGGGTCAATTTTTCTTTTAAGTAGACTCCTAGCCTTGAAAAGTAGTACTCAAGCAACATATCACTGTGATCATACAAGTCTCGCTCGTCAAATACACTGGTGAAATACAGCATGACATCTTGTACACCGATACCATGCCCAACGTATTGAAAATCATAGCCAATCACATCGTTTTTGTGGTTTAGTGCAAAATTTGCTGCTTTGCTATCGCCATGAATAACACATTGATAAGCACATTCTCTAAGTTTGTGATCGATAGACTTAGCGGCCATTTTCAGCTCGCTACTTAGCATTTTTTTCCACTCATCGGGTCGAGTATCCAAATGCCAGTATCCCCCACATTGCCATCCAACTGGCTTTTGAGGATGCAAAAAGTAACAATGAAATTGCGCCAGCCAATCTAAAATAGCTCTATGCTGTGTCATGTTAGGTTCAAGCTCAGGCGCGAAACCACAATTAGTAAAGTCAGATAATACTAAGCAAGTCGCATCGTCGCGTTGTACACCGTAACAGAATTCTGGAACAGCACAGCTGTCTCTCAGCTCCTGGCTATGATATTGATAAAAATCTAATTCCACTTGATACGACTTTAGTTTTCTCGCAAGCGCAATATTTGATTGTTTGATGCGAGGGTGACTAAGCTGTTCAGGTACTTGGGCAAACTTCACAACACGATTTTGTCCATCCAATCGCATTTTGCGCACTTCACCACAACCACTCCACAGCGGCATACTTTTGTCTGTATCTATAATGTCAGAGTACTGCTGGTTAAGTATGTGATATAACATGATTGCTGAGTAAGTGATTTTTATAGAACCTTATCACGAACCATAAAAAAAGCCTCTAAATTTAGAGGCTTCGCGTGGATATCTTAGTGTCGATGGTTCTGACACTTAAGGCATTGTTGAGTATTTTCTAGCTTGCTTGTTGCACATTTTCAACCGGCTGTGCATTGTCATCCAACAAATTTAAGTCGAAATCAAACTCATCAACACGGATCGCTTTTTCTCGTTTCTTATTGTAATCAATAAGTTGCGCATACTCTTGTGCTGTAATTAAGTTAGCCGCTAATGCGTTATCCAATGTTTGTGCAAAACGAACACCCGCTTTGATCTCTTTCTTACGCAGCGCTTTTTTCACTTTAGCAAGTAGGTCTAAACATGCCATTTTCGCTTTATACGCTTGTTCGTTAATGTCATGACCATCGCCAGCACATGGTTTAACTAAGTGCGTTAACTGGGCTTTGAATGCAGTATCCATTTGCGCCGCTTTTGCCAGTTCGCGTACCAAATCGTCGCTAATGGTTGGCATTCTGTGCGTATAATGCATTGTGATCACACGCATGAACTTGCGAGTCATTGACGCTGGGAAGTTGTCTAAAAACTTATGTAGTGCATCTTCAGCATTTTGTAGCGCCCAACGCGTTGCGTAATGGAAGTAAGGCGCAGCAGCTTGTCTGTCCGCAACCGCGACCTTTTGCTCGTAATACTTGATAGAGGCCATTGCAGCATACAAGTAGCTCATCACATCACCTAGACGTGCTGAAAGCATCTCTGCTTGCTTTAATTTACCGCCCAACACAAGGAGTGAGAAGTCAGCATATACAGCTAGTTTAGCAGATAGCTGATGCGCTGCTTTTTCGTATGCTTGTACTTCAGGTAGTGATGATTTGCTACCAGCCGTAAACGGCAGAACACCTAAGCGGAATGCACGCAAGCTATTCGCGACACTGTAACCGACTGTTTTACGTAAAATCTTATTAAACGACTTGTCCGCATCTTTGTCCTCGCTATGGATAGACTCAACCATAGACTGAAGGTAAGGGTGACAACGCATTACACCTTGACCAAAAATCATCAGGTTACGCGTAAGAATGTTCGCACCTTCTACTGTGATAGCGATTGGCTGTGCCACATAACCACTAGCAAGCGTGTTCTGAGGACCATTTTGAATGGCCTTACCAGCTTGAATATCCATAGCTGAATCTAACACATCGCGACCGATTTCAGTCATGTGATACTTTGCAATGGCAGTCACTACCGACGGCTTTAAGCCCATGCCTAAACCTTCAGTTGTTAAAACACGCATCGCTTCTTGAAGGTAAGTTTTCCCTGCGATATCCGCAAGCTTCTCTTGAATACCTTCAAATTGACCAATTGATAAGCCAAATTGCTCACGTACCGCTGCATACTCAGACGCCGACTTAAGTGCTACTTGTGCCGTTGACACACCAAGCGCAGGTAAAGAAATACCGCGACCTGCGCCTAAACAGCTCACTAGCATCTGCCATCCGCGACCAATATTCTTTTGACCACC
This sequence comes from Pseudoalteromonas sp. ABE4_541, assembly GCF_056312285.1. Taxonomy (NCBI): domain Bacteria; kingdom Pseudomonadati; phylum Pseudomonadota; class Gammaproteobacteria; order Alteromonadales; family Pseudoalteromonadaceae; genus Pseudoalteromonas; species Pseudoalteromonas sp. ABE4_541. Next base: position 1,425 of record NZ_JBSVEM010000013.1, on the reverse strand, counting down.
AATGATGAAATCCATTGGAATAAATACTTTTTCGCCACGAGTTGTACCGTTGTAAAAACGAATGCCCATAGGGTCGTGACGATTGCCAAGCTCTACACCTGGGTGTGATTTAGGAATAAGCGCACAGGTGATCCCTAAATGCTCTTTACCACCTAATAGACCATTTGGATCTTCTACCTTGAACGCTAAACCAAGCACAGTCGCGATTGGCGCCAAAGTAATATAACGCTTGTCCCAAGTTACCTCTAGACCGATAACTTCTTCGCCATTGTATTGGCCTTTAGTCACAATACCAATGTCTGGAATGCCGCCCGCATCTGAACCTGCTTCAGGGCTAGTTAGTGCAAAACATGGAATTTCACGGCCATCAGCCAGACGAGGTAAATAATGAGCTTGTTGCTCCTGTGTACCGTAATGCAGAAGAAGCTCACCCGGACCCAATGAGTTTGGAACCATTACAGTTACAGCTACCGCCGATGATTTAGTCGCAATCGTACCAACAATCGTCGAGTTAGCGTATGGGCTGAACTCACGGCCACCAAATGACTTAGGAATGATAAGCGAGAAAAAACGCTCTTTTTTCAAAAACTCTAAAATATGTTCTGGCAGATGCTTGCTGTTTTGAATTACAGAATCATCAATCATCGCCATTAGTTCTTGTACAGGGCCATCTAAAAACGCCTGCTCTTCAGCATTAAGCTTTGCTTCAGGTACAGCTCTTAGGGCATCAAAATCAGGCTGGCCACGATAAATCGAGCCTTCAAGCCAAACATCACCCGCATCTAATGCTTCTTGTTCTGTTACTGAGATACTTGGTAATACTTTCTTTAGTTGTGTTCTTAAACTCATAATCAACTCATCCGACCAGATAGATATACATACATTACGGCATAAAAATGACAATAGATCAATTGCTCTATCGAAATTTTTAACGAGTTTTTTACTGCAGTTTCATTTGATTAAGAAATTTTGTTGATAAATTAAAAGCTTACACGTGTACGCTGAAATGCATCTATGTTGCTGATGAAGGACTGAATAAACTTAGTTTTTCCTTTTCTTGCAATCTTATAAGAGCAAAGTTACTAAAGTTAGTTCCTTGCTTGATATAGCTGAGAGCTCGATGTTATCAAACGACAGCGAGCGCCTTTGGCTCACTGTCGTCATGCTATTAACGTGAGATTAATGATGCTTGCTCAAGTTTGACAAATGTATGATCCAAAAAACAAACACAGATACCAATCCGAATAAAATAGTACTTATAAACCAAATAAAGCCACTTCCGAATAAGACCCTTGTACCCATTCTTTTTAAATCCATGGCTTGAGAATAGACACTGTCCACTTCCCTTAACATGAGACATGTTTAATTAGAGTTTTCTGTAATATCACAAACAGGAGACAACAATGAAAAAGTCACGTTTTACAG